>JAQSXO010000507.1 GCA_029256625.1 Cellulosimicrobium sp.
AGGCGAGCAGGGCGAGGCACCGGTCGAGCGCGTCGGCATCGTCCCGGACGGGGACGACGACGGACACGGTAGGGCGGGTCATGGCGTCGACCCGCGCCGGAGGCTCCCGGGCACGAGGAGCCCCGCGACGACGGCGCCGAGCAGCCCTGCGGCGAGGTCGGTCACGGTGTCGCCGTAGCCCACGCCGATGCGGTCGTCGAGGTACGTGTGCCCGGCCCACTCGCCGAGCTCCCACAGGATCGCGAGCACCGAGCCCAGGCCGGCGGTCGCGACGAGGACTCCCGCCCGGGCGCGTCCCGGACGGAGAGTGCCGGCGCCGGCGAGCAGTCCCGTGCGGACGAGGGCGACGTACGCGACGGCGGCGACGAGGCCGGTGCAGGCGGCGTGGACGGGGAGGTCGAGCCACGGCACGGCGCGGTACCACTCGAGCTGCGCGGCCCAGGCCGAGGCGAGGAGCGTGGCGCTGTACGCGACGTCCAGGGGAGCGGTGAGGCCGAGCGCGCGCGGCACCATGGCGCCGCCCAGGACCAGCAGGAAGAGCGCCGTCGCGACGCCGTCGAGGCCTACCGCGACGACGACGCTCGCCGCCGCGGCGGCACGGACCGCGTCGCCCGGGACCAGCCCGGTCCGTGCGTGGACGGTGCTCGTGGGGACCGCCCCGGGGGCGGAGGTGCCGGGCATCGACGACTCCTCGGACGGTGGTGCGGCGGAGTCACAGCCTCACCCGGGAGCGGGCTGCTCGCACGCCCGCACGGGCCACGTCAGGGCGCCGCGCGCCACTGCCAGTCGGCCTGCGACGGCAGCCCCGCGAGCTCGAGGCGGTGCGTGGCCCAGCGCAGCGCGTCCCAGGGGTCCACGTCCGTGACCTCGTGCGCGACGTGCGGGAACATCCGCGCGAGCACCCGCGCGCACACGTCTCGCGGCGGGTCGACCTCGACCCCCAGGCCGCGCGCGACGTCCTCGCCGTGCACGAGCACCTCGACGCAGCCCATGCCCGCGAAGCCCTCCGGGTCCGCGGCGCCGCTCGGGTGGAACGCGCGCGCGTCGGGCCTGCTGGTACGAAGGACCGCCGCGAGGACCCCCGACCCGGTGAGCGCCATCTCGAGGACCCCGTCGGCGGTCGCGTCCTCGTCGGCCACGGCCATGAACCGGACGAACCGCGAGGTGGGGCGCGCGACGAGCTGGGCGGCGAACGACACGAGCGTGTCGCCGAGGTGCTCGGCGGTGTGCCAGGCGTCCCACGTCCCCGTCCCCGGGGCGTCGCCCCACGTCCGCGAGGCGACGGGACCCAGCGCCCGCGCCACGCTCGCGGTCGCGGCGTCGAGGTCGTCTGCGGTCACGGGCATGCGGGGGCTCCGTCCGGTCGCGTGCGACGTCCCGGTGCGACGGCGCTCGGGGCGACCGTAGCCGGAGGCGCCGACACAGCCCGTCGGCTCACGACCGGAACCCGACGAGCGCGGCGTCCAGCGCCGCGAGCATCCCGTCGCGCAGGGCCGCGGGGTCGTCGGTCTCCCGGGCGAGGACCTGCCCCGCGGCCCCGACGGCGCCCACCGCGGCGCCGACCATCGGTGCCACGTCGCGCAGCGGGCTCCGCGTGCCGCGCGCGACGCGGTCGGCGAGCCCGGCGACGAGCGTCGCGAGCCGGAGGGTGAGCGAGGCGGGCACGCGGCCGCTCCCGCCCAGGGCCGCGCGCGCACGCGCCTGGGCGACCAGGGCGTCGTCCGACGTCGCGGCGTCGACGAGCGCCCGCACCGCGGCGTCGACCCGGGCGGCGGCCGACGTCGCGCGCGACTCCTCCGCGACGCGCCACGCGAGCTCCGTGAACCCGTGCACGTGGTCGAAGAGGAGGTCCTCCTTGGTGGGGAAGTGCAGGTAGAACGTCCGCTCCGAGACCTTCGCGGCGCGTGCGACCTCCGCCACGGTCGTCCCGGCGAAACCCTGCACCTCGAAGAGGCGCGCGGCGCTCGCCAGGATCGCCTCGTGGGTGCGCCGTCGCCGGGCGTCGTGGCCGTTCTCGCTCGTCACGCGAGAAGCCTAGCCGCGTCCTGCTAATTCTGCAGATCTGTAGTTTGTGGCAGGGTGGGTCCATGGAGCACACACGCCACCCGCGTCGCTACGTCGTCACCGGGGCGGACTCCGGCCTCGGGCGGGAGGTCGCCCGGCTGCTCGCGCGGACGGCCGATGTCGTCGTGTGCGGGGTGGGCGAGGGCGTCGACGTCCGCGCCGACCTCACGACCCCGGAGGGCCGCGCCGCGCTGGTCGAGCAGGTCCGTCGGCGGACGGACGACCGGCTCGACGCCGTGGTCGCGGTCGCGGGGTCCGGCGCCCCGCGACCGGAGACCGTCGCCCTGAACTACTTCGGCACGGTCGAGGTGCTCGACGGCCTCCGGCCCGCGCTCGCCGCGACCTCGGCACCGGCGGCCGTCGTCGTGTCGTCCTCCTCGACCCTCCACCGGGGCAGCGGGGCTCTGGTCCGCGCCTGCGCGCGCGGGGACGAGGCGCGGGCTCTCGCAACCGCCCGGCACCTGGTCCGGACGCGGCGCGGGAGCCAGCTCTACCGGTCGAGCAAGACCGCGCTGAACCACTGGGTGCGGACCACGGCCGTGCGCCAGGAGTGGGCCGGTGCGGGGATCGTCCTCAACGCCGTCGCGCCGGGCATCGTCGCGACCGAGATCGTGCTGGCCACGTGGGAGCGCGACCGGGCGCTCCTCGAGACCGCGCTCCCGCAGCCGCTCGGCGC
>JAQSXO010000508.1 GCA_029256625.1 Cellulosimicrobium sp.
GGTCATGGTCGCGCTCGGGGTGCTCCTCACCGCAGGCACCGCCGTCTTCGTGGCCAGCGAGTTCTCCCTGGTCACCCTCGACCCCGCCGTCCTCCCCGCCGGTGACGACCCCGACCGGGAGGGCGACAGACGCGGCTCCCCGCCCTCGGGCGGGAAGGCGCGCGCCGACCGGCGCGACCGCAGCGTCCGGGCCGGGCTCAAGCACCTGTCGACCGAGCTGTCGTCCGCACAGGTCGGCATCACGCTCACGACGATCCTCCTCGGCTACACGGCCCAGCCCGCGCTGCTCTCGCTGTTCGGTGCGGGGCTGAGCGCGACGGCGCTCGGCCAGGCGGCGTCCGCCGTCCTCGCCGGCGTCCTGGCCCTCCTCGTCGTGAACTTCGTCTCGATGCTCTTCGGGGAGCTCATCCCCAAGAACTTCGCCCTGAGCGCTCCGTACGCGACCGCCCGGCAGGTCGTGCCGGTGCAGCGCCAGTTCACCAAGCTGTTCCGGCCCGTGATCGCCGTCCTCAACGGCTCCGCCAACGCGATCCTGCGTCGGGTGGGCGTCGAGCCGCGCGAGGAGCTGTCCGGTGCGCGGTCGGCGTCGGAGCTCGCGGCGCTCGTGCGCCGCTCGGCCCAGGAGGGCACGCTCGACGTCTCCGTCGCGACGCTGCTCACCAACTCGATCGAGCTCGACGAGCTGAGCGCCGTCGACGTCATGACGGACCGGATGCGGATGGTCGTCGTGGACCGTGACGCGACGGCCGCGGACGTCGTCGACGCCGCGCGGCGGACCGGGCACTCCCGGTTCCCCGTCATCGGCGAGGACCGGGACGACGTCGTCGGGCTGGTCCACCTGCGCCGCGCGGTCGCCGTCCCGTACGAGCGCCGCGACGAGGTCCCGGCGGCCGCGCTCATGGTCGAGGCGCCCCGGGTCCCCGAGACCGTGCGGCTCGGCCCGCTGCTCGTCGAGCTGCGCGGGTTCGGGCTCCAGATGGCGGTCGTCGTCGACGAGTACGGCGGCACCTCGGGCGTCGTGACGCTCGAGGACGTCGTCGAGGAGCTCGTGGGCGACGTCGCGGACGAGCACGACCCCCGCCGCTCGGGCGCGGCCCGGCGCGCGGACGGCTCCTGGCTGGTCCCGGGCGTCATGCGCCCCGACGAGCTCACCGAGGTGACGGGCCTGCGCGTGCCCGAGGACGGCGCCTACGAGACGCTCGGCGGCCTCGTGATGGCCCGGCTCGGGCGCGTGCCCGTGCCGGGCGACGAGGTCGTCGCGGGCGACGCGCGGGACCGCGTCGTGCTGCGCGTGGAGGCGATGGAGGGCCGGCGGGTCGAGCGGCTCTCGGTCCGGGCGACGCCGGCGGAGGTGGAGTCGTGAGCTCGACCACCGCGCTGCTCGTCGCCGTCCTGCTGCTCGCGGGCAACGCGTTCTTCGTCGGTGCCGAGTTCGCGGTCATCTCCGCGCGCCGCTCGGCGATCGAGCCGCTCGCCGCGCAGGGGAACCGCCGGGCGCAGACCGTGCTGTGGGCGATGGAGAACGTGTCCCTCATGCTCGCGTGCGCGCAGCTCGGCGTGACGGTCTGCTCGACGGGGCTCGGCGTCGTCGCCGAGCCCGCGCTCGCGCACCTCATCGAGGACCCGCTGCACGCGCTCGGCGTGAGCACGTCGCTCGCGCATCCCATCGCCTTCGTCGTCGCGCTCGCGATCGTCGTCTACCTGCACGTGGTGCTCGGGGAGATGGTCCCGAAGAACCTCGCGGTCGCGGGCCCGGAGACGGCGGTCATGTGGTTCGGGCCGCCGCTCGTGTGGATCGGGCGGGTCCTGCGCCCGGTCATCGTCGCGCTCAACTGGCTCGCGAACCACGCGGTGCGCGCGACGGGCGTCGAGCCCAAGGACGAGGTCGCCTCCGCGTTCACCGCGGAGCAGGTCCAGTCCATCGTCGAGCATTCCCAGGCGGAGGGCGTGCTCCGGGACGAGCAGGGACTGCTCTCGGGGGCGATCGAGTTCTCGGAGCGCACCGCCCAGGACGTCATGGTCCCCGTCGCCGACCTCGTGACCGTCACCGAGGGGTGCACGCCCGAGGAGGTCGAGCGCCTCGTCGCGAAGACCGGGTTCTCGCGGTTCGCCGTCGCCGACGCGTCGGGCGAGCTCGTGGGCTACCTCCACGTCAAGGACGTGCTCTACGCGGACGAGAGGACGCGCGCGGCGCCGGTCCCGTCATGGCGCGTGCGGGCGCTCGCGACGGCCGCCCCGGGCGACGAGGTGGAGGACGCGCTCCAGGCGATGCAGCGCTCCGGGGCGCACCTCGCGCGCGTCGACGCGCCCGAGGGCCAGGGCGCCCTCGGGGTCGTGTTCCTCGAGGACATCCTCGAGGAGCTGGTGGGGGAGGTGCGCGACGCCATGCAGCGTCGTCCGTGACGGGCGTGCGGGGGTCCGGCCGTCGCGCTGAGCAGGGGACTTGGCATCGTCGGAGTGCTTCGTTACTGTTCCGTGATTGATCGGTCGTCGGTGGCCAGAGAGCCACCCCGAAGGGTGAGAGGCAGGTGGCGGGTGGAGTCGCAGCAGACCGCACCCGCCCTCGAGTCGCGACGGGCACGGCGCGAGGCGGAGCAGGGCTCCCGTCGTCGTCGGCCCCAGGCGCAGGTCTCCAGCCAGCACCGCTGGATGCCGCGCATCGCCGTCCTCGGGACGCTCGCCGCCGCGACGATCGCGATGCCCCTCTCCGCCGGCGCGGACGACGGGCTCGGCACCGG
>JAQSXO010000509.1 GCA_029256625.1 Cellulosimicrobium sp.
CGGCCCCACACGTTCTGGTCGATCGAGAACGGGTTGTGCTTGGTCGTCGCGATGGGCAGGGAGTGCTTCTCCGCGTACTCGATGGCCTTCTCGCGCGTCAGCGCGAGGTCGCGCACGGGGGCGATGGTCTTGAGCTCGGGCGCGAGCGACGTCGTCGCGACCTCGAAGCGGACCTGGTCGTTGCCCTTGCCGGTGCAGCCGTGCGCGACGGTCGTCGCGCCGAACTGGCGCGCGGCGCGCACGAGGTGCTTGACGATGACCGGGCGCGAGATCGCCGAGACCAGCGGGTACCGGTCGAGGTAGAGGCCGTTCGCACGCAGCGCCGGCATGCAGTACTCGGCCGCGAACTCGTCGCGCGCGTCGGCGACGTACGCCTCGACGGCGCCGCAGTCCAGGGCGCGCTGCCGGATGACCTCGAGGTCCTCCCCGCCCTGGCCGACGTCGACCGCGACGGCGACGACCTCGGCGCCCGTGGCCTCGGCGATCCAGCCGATGGCCACCGACGTGTCCAGGCCGCCCGAGTAGGCGAGCACGACGCGTTCAGTCATGACGGTCTCTTTCTGTGACGTGCGGGTGGGGTCCGTGGTCCAGTCTCGCAGGGCGGTCCGCCGCGCGGGTCGTGGCCCGACGGCGGTCAGTCCGGCGTACCGGGGACGGGCCCTCCGTGGGGCCCGGACAGCTCGAGGAAGCGCCGCGCGAGGTCGGCGCCGCCGTCGGGGTCGCGCGCGATGACGAGGATCGTGTCGTCGCCCGCGATGCACCCGAGCACGTGCGGGAGCACGGAGTGGTCGATCGCCGACGCGAGGTAGTTCGCCGCGCCGGGCGGGGTGCGCAGCACGACGAGGTTCGCCGACGCCTCGGCCGAGACGAGCATCTCCGAGCACAGCCGCGCGAGCCGGGCCGCGAGGTACTCGGGAGACTCCGCGGTCTGCACGCTGCGGTCCCCGCCTTCCCCCGGCACCGCGTACACGAGCGCGCCCGAGGCGCCGCGCACCTTCTCGGCGCGCAGCTCGATGAGGTCGCGCGAGAGCGTCGCCTGCGTCACCGACAGGCCCTCGCCCTCGAGCTCGCGCGCGAGCTCCGCCTGCGAGTGGATCTCGGTGCGGCGCACGATCTCGGCGATGCGCGCGTGGCGCGCCGTCTTGGTCGTCGCCGTGCGGGCCTCGGTCACGACCGCTCCAGGAGGAACGTGAGCAGCGCCTTCTGCGCGTGCAGCCGGTTCTCGGCCTCGTCCCACACGGCCGAGCGCGGGCCGTCGATCACCTCGGCGGTGATCTCCTTGCCGCGGTACTTCGCGTGCGCGAGGAGGTCGTCGTTCACCTGGTACGGCACGAACGGGAGCGCGCGCTGCTCGGCCTCGGCCTCGTCCCCCATCGACACCCACGTGTCGGTCGCGACGACGTCGGCGCCCGCGACGGCCTCGACCGGGTCGGACGTGACGAGCACGGAACCGCCGGTCTCGGCGGCGATCCGCTCTGCGTCGGCCACGAAGACGGGGTGCGGCGGGTAGCCGTCCGGCGTCCCGACCCGCACGTGCAGGCCCGCGGTCGCGCCGCCGAGGAGGTAGGAGTGCGCCATGTTGTTGGCCCCGTCGCCCACGTAGGCGAGCGTCTGGCCCGCGAGCGCCCCCGTGCCGCCGCGCAGCTGGGCGACCGTGAGGAGGTCCGCGAGGATCTGGCACGGGTGGAAGTCGTCGGTCAGGGCGTTGACGACCGGCACGCGGCTGATCGCCGCCATCTCCTCGAGACGGTCCTGGCCGAACGTCCGCCACACGATCGCCGACGCCTGCCGGTCGAGCACGCGCGTGACGTCCGCGACGGACTCGCGCACGCCGACCTGGGCGAGCCTGCCGTCCACGACGACCGGGAAGCCGCCGAGCTCGGCGATGCCCGTCGCGAACGAGAGCTGCGTGCGCAGCGTCGGCTTGTCGAACAGGACGGCCACGCCCTGCGGTCCGGCGAGCGGCTGGCGGAACGTACGGTCGTCGCGGAAGGCGAGGCCGATCTCGAGGACCTGACGCTGCTCGGCGGGCGTGAGGTCGTCGTCGCGCAGGAAGTGCCGGGGGGCCATCAGGAGCTCCTCGTCGTGGGGTCGGTCGTCGGGTCGGTCGTGGGGGCGGTGGGCGCGGCCGTCGGGGCGGCCGGGTCCTCGGGGACGGCGACCGACGCGAAGAACGCGACGACGTCGCGCGCCTGGTCGGGCGTGAGGATCAGGGGCGGCGCGAGGCGGATCGCGTCGGGCGCGACGGCGTTCACGACGAACCCCGCGTCGAGCGCCGCGCGCGCGACCTCGGCCGCGACGGGCCGGGTGAGCTGGACGGCGAGGAGCAGCCCGCGCCCCCGCACGCCCTCGACGAGCGGGTTCCCGGCCCCCGCGATCCCCTCGCGCAGGAGCGCGCCGACGGTCCGGACGTTCTCGAGCAGGCCGTCGCGCTCGATGACGCCGAGCGTCGCGAGGGCCGCCGCGGCCGCCACGGGGTTGCCGCCGAACGTCGTGCCGTGCTGACCGCGGCCGAGCAGCGTCGCGGCGCGCTCGCCGTACGCGACCACCGCACCGACGGGGAACCCGCCGCCGAGGCCCTTGGCGAGCGTGACGACGTCGGGCACGATCCCGCCGCCCACCTCGGGCTGCTGGTACGCGAACCACGAGCCGGTCCGCCCGACGCCGGTCTGCACCTCGTCGAGCACGAGCAGCGCGCCGTGGCGCGCGGTGAGCTCGCGTGCGGCGACGAGGTAGCCCGGCGAGAGCGAGCGCACGCCCGCCTCGCCCTGCACGGGCTCGACGACGAGTGCGGCGACCCCGCCGCGCTCGGCGACCGCGGCCGGGGAGAACGCCTCCTCGAGCGCGGCGACGTCGTCGAACGCGACGAACTCGACGCCGCCCGGGAGCGGCTCGAACGGCTCCCGGTACGCCGCCTTCGACGTGAGCGCCAGGGCGCCCATCGAGCGGCCGTGGAAGCCGCCCTGGAGCGCGAGCACGCGGGTGCGACCGGAGTCGCTGTTCCGGCGCGCCATCTTGAACGCCGCCTCGTTGGCCTCGGTGCCCGAGTTCGTGAAGAACACGCGCGACCCCTCGGGCGCCTCCGCGAGCGCGAGGAGGCGCTCGGCGAGCGCGATCTGCGTCGGGGTGCCGAAGAAGTTCGACACGTGCCCGAGCGTGCCGAGCTGGGCGGAGACCGCCGCGGTGAGCGTCGGGTGGGCGTGGCCGAGCGCGTTGACCGCGATGCCCGCGAGCAGGTCGAGGTAGCGCTTGCCGTCGGCGTCCCACACGTACGCGCCCTCGCCGCGCACGAGGACGCGCTGCGGCGGGCCGAACGTGTCCATGACGGCGTGCGCGTACCGGTCGGTCCACTGGGCGACGGAGCCGCTGGCCGGGGCCGTCACGGCGCTCGTCGTCGCGGGCGCGGGCGCGCCCGTCGGGTGGTCGAGAGTGCTCACGCGGCTCCTCCGGCGGTGGTGGCGGGCTCGGGCACCGGCGCGCCCGCAGGGTCGGGGACGACCATGGTCCCGTTGCCCTGGGTGGTGAAGACCTCGAGCAGCGTCGAGTGCGGCACGCGCCCGTCGATCACGGTCGCCGCGGGCACGCCGCCCTCGACCGCGCGCAGGCACGCCTCCATCTTGGGGACCATGCCCGCGGACAGGGACGGCAGGAGCGCAGCGAGCTCGGAGCGCGTGATCTGCGCGACGAGCGAGTCCTTGTCCGGCCAGGACGTGTACAGGCCCTCGACGTCGGTCAGCACGACGAGCTTCTTCGCGCCGAGCGCGACCGCGAGCGCCGCGGCCGCGGTGTCGGCGTTAACGTTGAGCACCTGGGTCGGGTCCTCGAGGTCGGGCGCGATCGTCGAGACGACGGGGATGCGGCCGGCGTCCAGCAGGTCCTGGACCGCGGCCGGGTGC
>JAQSXO010000041.1 GCA_029256625.1 Cellulosimicrobium sp.
CCCTCGGCCTCGACGTTGTCGTCGAGCAGCACCTGCTCGCCCGGCACGGGCACGCCCGGCTCCAGCACGGGCGGCACCCAGGACGACGGCGCGTCGCTGCCGACGCTCGCGTCGATCGGCGCGCGTGCCCGGATGGGGTACTGCGAGCCCTCGACCGTGCGCGCGTAGTACCAGTGCGCGCCCTGGCGCACGGGTACCGACAGGTCGGTCTCGAGCGTGCGCGCCTTGATCTCCTCGAAGATCCGCTCGCGCAGCGGCTCGAGGTGGGCCAGCCGCGCCTCGGTGTACGCGTTCTCGGACTCGAGGTGCGCGACGACCTCGGGCGACTCCTTGTCGCGCAGCCACTCGTAGTCGTCGTCCACGGTCTCCCCGTGGTGCGTGCGCGGCGCCGGGCGGCGCGGCGCCACGGGCGCCTGCGGCTCCTCCCGCTCCGCGGGGGTCGGCGGCGTGGCGGTCTGCGTGAGGTCGTCAGGCATCTGGCCAGGGTAGTGCCGCCCGGCGGCGCGCCGTCGCCGTGGCGCGACGTGCGCCCGTCGTTACGCTCGACGCGTGACGCAGGAGCAGGGGTCGCACCCGATGACGGGAACGCTCACGAGCGGCGAGATGGTGCGCGCGTCGGGGCTGTCCATCAAGGCGCTGCGGCTCTACGACGCCAACGGGCTGCTCGTCCCGGCCGGCGTCGACCCCCGCACGGGGTACCGCGCCTACGCGCCCGAGCAGGTCGAGCGGGGCCGTGCCCTGGCGCTGCTGCGCCGGATCGACGTGCCGCTCGCGCGCGTCCCCGAGGTGCTCGACGCCGACCCGCGCGACGTCCGCGACGTCCTCCTCGGGTGGTGGGACCAACGGCAGCGGGCTCTCGCGGAGCAGCGCGCGACCGCCGAGGAGCTCGCGCGTGCGCTCGCGACCCGGCACGGGGAGGCGGAGGTCCGGTGGCGCGAGGTCCGCGCGTGCACGGTCGCCACGATCACGTCGTCCACGACCCAGGCCGACCTCGTCCCCACGTTCAGCGCCGACCTGCTGACGATCCGCGCGCACCTCGCCGCGGCCGGGGCCGAGGCGGGCGCCGCGCACTGGGTGATCTACCACTCGCCCGTCGGTCGGGACGTCCCCGGGAGCGTCGAGGCGTGCGTCCCGTACCGCGGGGCGGTCGTCCCCGCGGGGCCGGTCGTGCTCCGCGAGGACCCGGCCCGCACCGAGGCGTACGTCGAGGTCCCCTCGCGCGACTGCCGCTTCCCGCAGATCGTCGGGTACCTCGACGCGCTGCGCGTCGCGACCGGGCTGGCGCACGCCACGTCGCGCGAGGTGTACGCCGTCCCGTGGTCCGACGAGCCGGACGCGATCGTCGCGGACGTCGCGCTCGCCGCCGGGCCACGCCCGGCGCGCTAGGCCGTCAGTCCTCGACCAGCTCCAGGTCCCCCGGGAGCCACGTGCGGTCGAACCACGGCTCGAGCGGCCCGTAGAGGCGCAGCATGGGGAACCACGACCTGCCCGGGACCGTCCCGACCCAGTTGCTCTCGTGGCCCGCGGGCGGCTCCGGGCCGAACCACAGGACGGTGCTGCCGTCCTCCTCCGTCGCGACGGTGCCGCTGAGGCTCAGGAGGCTCGGGTACGGGTCGTCCGTCTGGAGCAGCGACCGGGTCTGGGTGTCGTAGAGGTCCACCGACCAGAAGTTCTTCGCGGGCGGGTTCGGCGGCAGCACGAGCCGGTACGTGCGCGCCCCGTCGAGGATCCGGCCCTGCGCGTCGTGCGCCGTGTAGGCGTACGCCGACCCGGCCCCGACCTGGGCGTGGGCCATCGCCGGCGTGATGACGGTCGCGAAGAAGTGGAACTGCGCCCGAGCGTCGAGCAGGCGCGCACCGTCGGCGACGAACTCGTAGGAGCCGCCGAGGAACGCCTGGAGCCAGCTCGACCCGGGAGCGACGCGCGCCTCCGGGTCGCGGGGCGAGTAGACGAGCGCTCGGCTGATCGCCGCGCCGGCCCGCGCGGCGGTGTCGAGCGTCGCGCGCAGCTCCGGGCTCGGGGCGAACGCACGGCCTGGCACGATGCCGACGGCGCGCAGCAGCCCGGCACGCTCGGGGTCGAGCGCGCTCGTGGGTTCCTCCGCCATGATCTCGGCGACCTCGTCGAAGAACGAGGCGTCGCTGGCGTGGACGGTGTTGACCCGCGTCCCGGCGATGTTGACGAACTCCGTCGGGGGCGGGTCCCCCGCGTCGGCGAGCGGGTAGATCCGCGTCTCCTTCATCGCCGGGACGCCGCCCAGCGCGCGCAGCACGACCCAGTTGGTGAACGTCGGCGTCCGGTAGACGAAGTAGCCGTCCGGGACCTCGCCGTCGTAGCCGGGCGGGAGGAACAGGTAGCGCCCGCCCTCGCCGCGGTCCGGGCCCGCGATGCCCATGTCGGCCACGTAGCGGAACCAGAAGTCGTCGACGACGCACAGCGACTGCTTCGGCGGCTCGATGACGAGCGGGCCCGTCTCGCGCAGGTCGACGAACAGCGACCCGTAGGTCGTCGCCGTGTTCGGCGTGAGGAAGATGCCGCCCGAGTCCGCGCGCGGGTCGGTGTACCCGACCTGGTTCGAGCGGAGGAGGCCGAGGCTGCGGAACCCGCGCCGCATCGCGACGAGCGACGCACCGGGCATCGCGCTGAGGAACGCCTCCACGCCGCGCAGGAAGTCCAGCGACCCGTAGAGCCGCTCGACCGACTCCGGGGTCGGCACCCCGTCGACCAGGTCGAACCGCCCGAGCGGGGTGTCCACGGGGGAGGGCGTGCTCACCGCGGCGACCGCCGCGGCCAGCGCGTCGTCGGTCGCGGGCGTCGTCTCGGTCATGTGCGCTGGGCCCTTCGTCGTCGCGGGCGGCACGCCCGACGGCGTGCGGCTACGCCGACCGTAGGGTCCCCCCTGCGGTGCTGCCACCGGGACGAGAGCGCTTGACCCTGCCCCTGGGGCGGGCCGCACGGTCGACGCATGGACGTCTCGCGCTACGCCGACCACAGCCCGTACTCCGACCCGCGCCACCACGCCGGTCTCCTCGCGGCCGTGGCGC
This sequence comes from Cellulosimicrobium sp., assembly GCA_029256625.1. Lineage (GTDB taxonomy): Bacteria > Actinomycetota > Actinomycetes > Actinomycetales > Cellulomonadaceae > Cellulosimicrobium. The sequence continues at coordinate 3,045 of JAQSXO010000041.1, forward strand.
CCGACCCGGCGAGCCTGCACGCGGCGGTGACGACCGCCGTCGTGCACTACCGCGCCGGGGCGGCCGCCCCCACCCCGGCGCAGCTCGAGGACGTCGACAGGCGGTGGGTCGCGTCGATCCTCGACGCGGTCGTGGAACGTGCGCCGGGCCCGCTCGACGCGCCGCGCTCCCCCGAGCGGCAGGCCGGCGGCTGCTGCCGGGACCACTCCCTGCTCGCCGTCGCCGTGCTCCGGGAGCACGGTGCTCCTGCGCGGACGCGGCTCGGGTTCGCGGACTACCTCGGTGCCGACGGGTTCCGCCACGACCACGTCGTCGTGGAACGGCACGACGGCGCGCGGTGGGTGCGGTTCGACCCCGAGGTCGCGCCCGACGGCGTCGCGTTCGACCCGTTCGACCTGCCGACCGGCGAGGGCGCCCCGTTCGAGACCGCCGCCGAGGTCTGGACGGCCTACCGCGCCGGGCGGCGCGACCTCGCCGACCACGGCGCCGGCCCGGACCTGCCCTGGCTGACGGGTCCGGGGTTCGTCCAGCGCTACGTGCTCGCCGACCTCGCGCACCGGCAGCGGCACGAGCTCCTCCTGTGGGACGTCTGGGGCGCGTCCGCGCCGCCCGGCGCCGCGCCGGACCCCGCGACCGCCGCGCTCACCGACCGGGTCGCGGAGCTCACCGTCCGGGCGGACGCGGGCGACCGGACCGCCGAGGCCGCGCTCACCGTGCTGTGGGCGACCGACGAGCGCGTGCGGCCGGGCCGCTTCGTGACGACGTGGTCGCCCACGGGACGCCTCGGCTGGACCGACCTGGTCGCGCGCCGGACCGGCTGGGCCGCGGTGCCGCGGGACGCGGTGGTCGTCGGAGGATCGTGGCTCAGCCCAGCAGGGTGACCGACTCCCCGTCCCAGCGCAGGAGCCGCCCCTGCGCGGGCACGAACGACGCCCAGTCGCCCTCGAGGTCGTCCTCCCAGACGACCGATCCTGACGACAGCTCGAGCGCGACCACGCGCGGGTGCGTGCCCGTGGCCGGGTCGACCAGCACGAGGATCGCGCACCGCCCGTCCGTGAAGGCCTGCGTCACCATGGCGGACCGCCCCTCGTCGCCCCCGAGGTCGTCGAGGAAGCGCGACCACGTCTGCTCTCCCGACAGCGCGTCGAGCCCGAGGACCGTGCTCGCCGTCCCGACGACGGCCGTCCCCTCCGCGAGCACGTAGACGGACTCCGGCACGCGGGCGCCGTCGTACGTCCACAGGCGCGCGCCCTCGTCGTCGTACGCGCGCAGGTCGATGCCGTCGCGCACGAGGAGCACGCCGGGCGCCGGGTCGTCGGTCGCCCGCGGGTCGAGCACCTCGCCGGGGACGTCGAGGACGGTCACGCCCTCGGCGTCGAGCACGCGGTCGGCGCGCAGCGCCCCCGTCGAGCCCTGCCGGTCCGCGTCGACGAGGAACCGCCCGCCCGCGAGCGGCACGGCGCCGTCGGTCGGCAGGTCGGGGTCGTCCAGCCGCACACCGTCCGCGAGGAAGGACGCCGCGACGCCGCACCCGCCGACGTCGACCATCGTCTCCGTGGCGACGAGCGTGAGCCGGTCCGGGTCGATCTCCTCCCCGCCCGTCTCGGCGTCCCACGAGGTGCACGACCACGGCACGTCCTGGAACGGGAGCTCGCTCCGCCACCGCACGGCACCGGTCAGGGCGTCCTCGAGCGTGACGACCACGTCGCGCCCCGCGACGCCGTCGACCGTCTCCCCGGCCCCCGGGTCGACCGACACCGGCGGGCCGCTCGGCGGCCCCGGCTCCCCGACGCGCTCGGCCCGGACCAGGCCGCCGTCGGGACCCGGGACGAGCACCGCGCCGTCGATCTCGACCTCGCGCTCCCCGACGACCTGCCCCGCGGCGTCGAGCACGATCGCCGTCGCGTTCCCCGGACCGGGCGGCGGCTGCGCCGCCGGGTCGTACCAGAACGGCACGACGCCCGTGCCTGCGACGCACACGACCGTGCGCGACGGTGCGCTCGACAGCTCCCACGGGCTCCACGACCCGCACACGGCCTCGTCCCCGCCGAGCGGGGCGCGCCACGCCTCGGCACCGGTGTCCAGGTCTCGCGCGACCGCCTCGTCACCCTCGACCGTCACGAGCAGGCCGGGCAGGAACCCCACCCCGCGGTCCGCCGCGGCGGGCGCCGTCCACCGCTCGGCCGGGGCGCCGTCGAGCGCGTGCACCGCCCCGCGCGCGGCCTCGAGCCGCTCCTGCGCGTCGCGGCTCGTCACCTGGTCGACGACGAGCATCACGCCGACCAGCAGGGCCACCACGCCCGCCACCACCGTGCCGGCGACGAGCCGCCGGCGGCGGCGGTCCGGCCCCGACGGGCGGACCCCGGACGCCGGGAACGCGGCTCCCGGCCCGTCCGGGTCGTCCCCGCCGGGCAACGTGGGCTCGCGCGTCTCGAGGCCCGGTGGGGCGTCGCGCGGGAGCGCACCGAGCAGCACGGGGTGCGGCGCGTCGAGGAGGTCGGGGTCCACGTCGACCCCGGCCGTCTCGACGAGCTCGAACGTGCGGCGGTCGTCGCCGCCGTCTCGTCGTCGGAGCGGCACGTGCCCAGCGTAGGACGACCGTCAACCGAGCCGGGTGAGGGCGTCCTCCCCGATCTGCAGGAGCCGGCCCTGGAACGGCGCGACCCAGGATCCCCTGTTCGCCCTGCCCTCCGTCGTCCAGGCGACGTGACCGTCGGACAGGTCGATCGCGAGGAGAGACGACTCCTCCGCCTCCCAGTCGGAGACGACGACGATCGCCCGCGTGCCGTCCGTGTACGCGGTGTCGGCGTTCCAGGCCTGACCCATGCCCGCCGCGGCCTCGGCACCCGCACGGTCGAACGTCCAGCGCTCGCGTCCCGTGGTCGCGTCGAGCGCGGTCAGGAACCCGTCGCCGTACCCGTCCGAGACGACCACCGTGTCGCCCGTGGCCACGAGCGCGGTGTCCGGCGTCCCGACCTCGTCCGTGCGCCAGAGCTCCCGCCCCGTCTCGTCGAACGCGACGAGCTCCAGACCCTCGCTCACCAGGGAGGGCGTCGGCCCGCCGTCGGTCGACCGCGGCACGACGACCGGACCCGGCGGCTCCCAGCGCACCGACCCGTCGGCGTCGAGGACGGCCGGCGCGGCCACCACGTCCAGGTCCGTCGGGTAGCCCCAGCCGAAGGCGTTGCTCGTCGGGTCGCGGTAGTACGTACCGTCGCCGAGCGCCACGACGCCGTCGGTCGGGACGTCGACGTCGTCCAGGCGGGTCCCGTCCGGTGTGAACCAGGCGCTCACGCCGCAGCCCTCGACGTGCAGCACCCGGGTCTCCGCCGCGACCCACAGACCCTCGAGCGCGGCGCGGGTCGTCTGGACCCCGTCCACCTCCTGCCACTCGACGCACTGCCCCGACCGCGCGACGAACGGCAGCTCGGCCTCCCAGCGCGCCTCACCCGTGAGGGCGTCCTCGACGCGGACGACGGCGGGACGGCCCTCCGGGACGTCGCTCAGCTCGCCCGTCGTCGCGTCCTGCTCGACCACGGCTCCGTCGCCCGCCGGCACGTCACCCACCCGCTCGGCACGGACGACCGTCCCGCCGAGCCCGGGCGTCGGGAAGCCACCCTCCGAGGTCGTGTCGCGTCTCCCGAGCACCTCGCCGTCCTCGTCGACGACGGTCACCGTCCACGCCGCGGCCTCGACGCGCCCCGTCATGGGGTCGACGGTCGGCTGCGCCCCGTCGGGGTCCGCGCCGTCCGGTCCCTCGAGGACGGGAGCGACGCACACGAGCGTCGGGTCCGGCGTCCCGGACGGCAACGACCACATGATCGGGTTCCCGCACTGGGCGTTCGCGCCCACCTCGACGCGCCAGCGTTCCTCCCCGCTGTCGAGGGAGTACGCGACGGCCTCCTGCTCCTCGAGGGCCACGACCGCGCCCGGCAGGAACGCGAGGCCGGTCATGGCGCCGACGTCGGCGGACCACCGCTCCGTCGGGGCGTCCGGCAGCGGCTCGACCCCGCCCGGCGCGGCACGCAGGCGGTCGAGGTCGGCCCGGCCGTGCCACGCGTCGACGGCGAGCATCCCGCCGAGCACGAGCGCGACCCCGGCGGCGACCGCTCCGACCACGGCGGCGCGCCGACCGGGCCGAGGCGTCCGCGCGCCGTCCGGGACGTCCCCGCCGGTCGGAGGGTCGTCGCAGTCGGGGGCGTCCTCGGGCTCGCGGCCCTCGGTCTCCGGTCCGGGCCCGCGCGCGTCGAGGCCGACCGGTCGCGCCGCGCCCGACCAGGCGGATCCAGCGGCGCTGCCGCGCGACGTGGGAGCGAGGCCGGGCGCGGAGCCCCAGGCCGGCGCGTCGTCCTCGACGTCCGCGTCCGCGTCCGCCGACTCGACCAGCTCGAAGGTCAGTCGGTCCCGGGCGTCACGGCGTCGGAGCGGCACGCCGTCCAGCCTAGGGGACCGCCCGGTCCGCGCCCTCCCTGCGCCCCGCGACCCTCGGTGACGCCCGACGACCGTCGCGTGACGCGGTCGTGAACTCTCGACGAACACTCGTGCTCGCCCCGGCCGCGACCGTCGCGACGCCGCCACACTGCCCGTGTGCACGACGAACTCACCGAGCTGGCACAGCACACGGCGATGCGACCGCCCACCCGCGCGAGCGGCACCGTCGCCGACCTCGCGCGCCCCGTCCTGTCCGTCGGGTCGTCCATGCCCGTGGGCCAGCTCGAGGTCGTGTTCCGCAACCCCGGCGTGACGTGCGTCGTCGTGCACGACGACGAGGTGCCGCCCCCGGGAGCCCCGGCCGCGCGCACGGGGGTCGTGGTGCGCTCGAGCCTCGTCGCCGCGCTCACGGGCCGGCTCGGGTACGGCCGCGCGGTCCTGGAGCGTCGGCCCGTCGCGAGCGTCACGGACTGGTCACCGCTCGTCGTCGCGCCGACGGCGGCCGTCACGGAGGTCGCGACGCTCGCGATGTCCCGGCCCGACGACCGCCGGTACGACGACGTCCTCGTCCGCGGCGGCCACTGGGCGAGCGTCGGCGCCGCGGAGCTCGTGCGCTCGCTCGTCGGGACGCTCGCGGAGCGGTCGACGCACGACGCGCTCACGGGCCTGCTCTCGCGCCGCAGCACGTGGCACTCGCTCACCCGGCGCTGCCGACTGGTCGCGCACGGCGGCACGCGCGTCGTCCTCCTCCTGGTCGACGTGCAGGACATGGCGGGCGTCAACGCGCTCCACGGGCAGGACGCCGGGGACGCGCTGCTGGCCGGCGTCGGGCGACGCCTGCGGTCGTGGCTCCCCGGCGGCTGCGAGGCCGGACGCGTCGACGGCGACCGGTTCGCGGTGCTCGCGACGCTCCCGGCGATGGGCGACGTCGACGCGGCCGCGAGCGCCGAGGCCCTGCGCCAGGAGGTGCTGGCCCAGCTCGGCGCCCCCGAGGGGCCCGTGCGGCCGGTCCTCCGCACCTCGCTCACGTGGTCCGTCGCCGGAGCGGCGGACGCCGACGAGCTCGTGCGCGAGGGAGAGGCGCGCCTCGCGGCGGCGCGCACCGCGCCGAGCGCGACACGGGTGCCGCTGTCCGTCGGATAGCGGCACCCGTGTCGTGCTCGGCGGCGCGGTGGCGCGCCCGACGCGTGTCAGGCCACGCCCAGGTACGCCTCCTTGATGCTCGAGTCGGCCAGCAGCTCCTTGCCCCCGCCGGTGCGCACGACCTCGCCCGTCTCCAGCACGTACGCACGGTCGGAGCGCGACAGCGCCTGCTGCGCGTTCTGCTCGACGAGCAGGACCGTGGTCCCCGGCGCGTTGATCTCCGACACGATGCGGAAGATCTGCTGGATGACCATGGGCGCGAGGCCCATCGACGGCTCGTCGAGCAGGAGGAGCCGCGGGCGGGCCATGAGCGCGCGCCCGATCGCGAGCATCTGCTGCTCGCCGCCGGACATCGTGCCGCCCACCTGCTCCTTGCGCTCGGCGAGGCGCGGGAACAGGTCGAACACCCGGTCGAGGGTCTCGTCGTGCTCGGCCTTCGACGCGAACGTGCGCGCGTAGGAGCCCATCTCGAGGTTCTCGATCACGGTCATCCCGGGGAAGATCCCGCGACCCTCGGGCGCCTGCACGATGCCCTCGAGCACCCGCAGGTGGGCCTTCATCTTGGTGATGTCCTTGCCGTCGAAGAGGACCTTGCCGCGCGAGACCGGGCGGATGCCCGAGATCGCACGCATCGTCGTCGTCTTTCCGGCGCCGTTCGCCCCGATGAGGGTGACGAGCTCGCCCTCCTCGACGGTGATCGAGATGCCCCGCACCGCCTCGATGCGCCCGTAGGCGACCGTCATGTCCTGCAGCTCAAGCAGAGGCATCGCCGCTGCCTCCTTCGGTCGTCGGCCCGGCGGCACGGTCCGCGCCCGTGCCCCCCTCGTCGGCGGTCAGCTCGGAGTCCGGCACGCCCAGGTAGGCCGCGATGACCTTGGGGTCGCTCGTGACCTCGTCGGGCGTGCCGTCCGCGATGACGCGCCCGAACTCGAGCACGACGATGCGGTCGGTGACCCCCCGCACGAGGCGCATGTCGTGCTCGATGAGCAGGACCGTGTAGCCGTCGTCGCGGATGTGGCGGATGAGGTCCATGAGGGACTCCTTCTCCGCCGGGTTGAAGCCCGCCGCGGGCTCGTCGAGGCACAGGAGCTTGGGCTCCGTGGCCAGGGCGCGCGCGATCTCCAGACGGCGCTGGTCGCCGTAGGAGAGGTTGCGCGCCTTCTCCGTCGCCCGCCCGCCGACGCCCACGAACTCGAGCAGCGCGAGCGCCCGGTCGATCGCGTCGCGCTCCTCGCGCCGGTGCCGCGGGGTGCGGAACAGCGCGCCCGGGACGGACGTGCGGTGCCGCGCGTCCGAGCCGACGACGACGTTCTCGAGCGCCGTCATCTCGTTGAACAGGCGGATGTTCTGGAACGTGCGGGCGATGCCGCGCTGCGTGATCCGGTACCGCTTGAGCTTGCCGACCGTGGACCCGTCGAACACGACCTGTCCCTTGGTCGGCCGGTAGACGCCCGTCATCGCGTTGAACGCCGTGGTCTTGCCCGCGCCGTTCGGCCCGATGAGGCCGAGGATCTCGCCGCGCCGGATGTCGAACGACACGTCGTCGAGCGCGACGAGCCCGCCGAACTGGACGGTGACGTTCTGCATCTGGAGCAGCGGTTCGCCGACCTTCGCGTGGACCGTGCGGTCCGGCGCGACCATCGCGTCGACGAGCTCGGGGTTCGCGAGCTCGGGCCGCACGTCCGCGACGTCGACGATCGCGGGCTCCTCCAGGACGGCGCCCGGCATGTAGAGGTCGGCGCGCGACGAGTCGGCGCGGCCCGACGACGCGAGGTGCTCGTCGCCGTGCTCGCCGCCCGCCCCGATGCCGCCGGGGTCGTGGGTGCTCATCGGGTCTCCTCCCCGTCCGTCGTGCTCTCTCCCGTGCGGGTCCCGCCGGCCGTCGGGCGCGCGGCGCCCGTCGTGCCCGAGGCCGTGGCGACGGCCGGGGCCCCCGGCCGCGCGCCGTCGTCGGACCCGGACCGCGTGGCGGCCTGCGCCGCACGGCGCGCCGCCACGTAGAGCTCGCGCCCGTAGGCGAGCAGCTTCTGCCGGACGGGGATCAGACCCTGTGGACGGAAGATCATGAGCACGACCAGCGCGATCCCGAAGAACAGGTACCGGTAGCTCGCGATCTCGTTGCCGTTGATCGGGATGCCGAACAGCTCGGTGCGGCCGAGGAAGAAGTTCGGCAGGTACACGATGATGAACGCGCCGAGGATCACGCCGAGCTTGTTGCCCTGGCCGCCGAGCACGACCGCGCAGAGGAAGAGCACGGAGTTGATGACGTTGAAGTTCGTCGGGATGACGAACTGGACCTGGCCCGCGTAGAGCGCGCCCGCGACGCCGCCGATCGACGCGCCGATGACGAACGCCCACAGCTTGAAGCGGAAGGTCGGGACGCCCATGATCTCCGCCGCGTCCTCGTCCTCGCGGATCGCGACCCAGGCACGCCCGACGCGCGAGCGCTCCAGGTTCCCCACGAGGAGCAGCGAGATGACGATGAAGACGAGGCTGAGCCAGTACCACCACACGCCCGAGTTGAGCGTGCCCGCGGCGTTGCCGGCGGAGAAGACGCCGTTGGGCAGCTCCTCCGTGACCCCGACGCGCGGGTAGGCCACGCCGCGCAGGCCCTGGCCGCCGCCCGTGAGCTCGTCGAGGTTGTCCGCGAGGAGGCGGACGATCTCGCCGAAGCCGAGCGTGACGATGGCCAGGTAGTCGCCGCGCAGGCGCAGCGTGGGCGAACCCAGGATCAGCCCGGACAACGACGTGATCGCGACCGCGATCGGCAGCGCCGCCAGCCACGCCCAGTCCTTCGACAGCCACTCGTCGGTCTGGTTCCACGGGCTGTCGGGGCTCGTGAGGATCGCGACCGTGTACGCGCCGATGGCGTAGAAGCCGACGTAGCCCAGGTCGAGCAGGCCGGCCTGGCCGACCACGACGTTGAGGCCGATGGCGATGAGCGCGATCATGCCGAACTGCGCCATGACGCCGCCGAAGTTGGTGCCCACCGTGGTGAGTACCGGGATGTTGAGGATCGGCACGAGCGCGATGAAGATCAGGAACGGCACGCCGATCAGCCACTGGGTGGGTCGCGCCTGGGCGTCCCACCAGAGGCGGAACCGGTCGCCGACGCCGCCGTGCGGGCGGTCCTTCGTCGCGACGCGGCCCACGGGAGGCATGGACGTGGGGCGGCCCTCAGGGGTCTGCGGTGCAGGGGTCGAGGTGCTCATGCGCGCGCCCTCCCCAGCGACTCGCCGAGGATGCCGGTCGGGCGGAACATGAGGACGATGATCAGGAGCGCGAACGCGACGACGTCGCGCCACTCCGTCCCGAACACGACCTGGCCGTAGTTCTCCATGACGCCGAGCAGCAGGCCGCCGAGCAGCGCGCCGCGCAGGTTGCCGATCCCGCCGAGCACCGCGGCGCAGAACGCCTTGATGCCGAGGATGAAGCCGCCGGAGTAGATGATCCCGTTCGGCACGCGCAGCGTGTACAGCAGTGCTGCCGCGCCGGCGAGGATGCCGCCGATGAGGAACGTCAGCATGATGACGCGCTCGCGCGAGACGCCCATGAGGGTCGCGGTCACCGGGTCCTGCGCGACGGCGCGGATGCCGCGGCCGAACTTGGTCCGGTTGATGAACATGTCCGTCGCGAGGGCGAGGACGAGCGCCGACAGGATGATGACGAGCGTGATGTTCGTGACCGGCGCGCCGCCGATGGTGAACTGCACCTCGGGCTGCACGAGCCGGATCGGCTGCTGGGCGTTCACGCCGCCGAGGGTGCCGCCCGTGAGCTTCGGCAGCACGAAGTGCACGAACTCCTGGATGATGAACGACATCCCGATCGCGGTGATGAGGAAGACCAGGGACGGCGCGCCGCGCCGTCGCAGCGGACGGTAGGCCACGCGCTCGATCCCGACGGCAGCGCCGCCCGCGACGAGCATGCCGCCGAGCATCGCGATGCCGAGATACAGGACGGTGAGGGCGACGCCCTTGTCGTACGCGTTCCCGCTCGGGTAGAAGCCCAGGAGCATGAGGGTCGCGTACTGCCCGAACATGCCGAGCATGAAGACCTCGGCCGTAGGTGAGGCCTTCGATGGTGAGGCCCCAGAAGTTCCGGGCGAGGCCCTCGATGTTGAAGTCGATGAGGGACTGGTGGACGAGGGGACCGGCGGTCGCGCTGTGCATCAGCGCGTCAGCAAGAGCGGGCATGACGCTCCCTGATTCTTTCTCTGGTGTACGAGGTCGTGGTCCACGACGGGCGCCCCGCCCGTCGGCACCCGCGCGGTGCGGGGGCGTCGGGGCAGGGCGCCCGTCGTCGTCGGACTACTGGACCTCGTAGATCCAGATGAGCGCCGAGGCGAGCTCGCCCGTGTCGTCCCACTCGTAGGTGCGGGCCAGGCCCTCACCGGAGTAGTTCGCCACGTAGTCGATCAGGCCCGCGCGGTCGGTCACGCCCGAGGCGATGCCGGTGAGCATGATCGTCGCGAGGTCGTAGCCCTCGACCGAGTACACGCCCGGTGCCTGCCCGGCCGACTCCTCGTAGGTGGCCGCGAAGTCCTCCGGCGCGGGGCCGCACGGGCAGGAGAGGATCGCGCCCTTCGACGCGGCACCCGCCTGCGAGACGAACTGCGGGTCGTTCGT
>JAQSXO010000042.1 GCA_029256625.1 Cellulosimicrobium sp.
GGGCCGAGCGTCTCCATGAGGTTCACGGCCCACCCGGCGACGCCGTCGAGCGCGGGCTCCGCCGTCGACGCGGCGGGCAGGACCGTCGAGAGGGCGGCGGAGAGTCCGGAGGGCATGGTTCACGAGCCTAGGCGAGCGCGCGGACGCCGCTGGGCCGATGGGGGCCAGACCGTGTGGAGGTCTCGTGCGGAGGCGTTGCGCCGTCTCGTCGGGTGCGCGGCCCGTCTCAGCCGCGCACGAGACGACGACGCTCGGGCGGGGCGTGCCCGGCGGGTGCGACCAGCAGGTGCCCGACGGCGGACCCGGCCCGTTCGCGCTCGTGAGCAGGCGCCGCGTCGTCCGTGACGAGGACGTCGACCTCGTCCAGCGCGACGAACGGGTGTCCCCCTCCGGGCCGCCAGGCGGATCGGCTCGCAAGGACCACGACCCGGTCGGTGCTCTGCACCATCGCCCGGCTGACGTCGGCCTCGTCGTGGCCCTGGTCGGCCACCCCGGTGTCGGACGAGATCCGGTAGGCGTCGACGAACGCGAGCGTGCTGGGGAGCTCGCCGAACGCCCGCCTCGCCAGGGGACCCACGAGGGCGTCCGACGCGGTGCGCGTGCCGCCGGAGAGGATCGCCGTCAGCAGGCCGTCCCCTGCGGAGTCCACCACCCACGCGACGGCCGTCGAGCTCGTCAGGACCGTGAGGGGCCGTAGTCGTGGGTCAGCCACGATCCGTTCCGCGAGGAGCCGGGTGGTGGTCCCCGGCCCCAGCGCGACGACGCCCCCGGGCTCGATGAGCCGCACGGCCACCTCCGCCCGTGCGTCGTCGCCTGCGCCAGGGACTTCCGGGCGCGGGACACGCACCGGTCCCCGTGCTCCGGCCGACGTCGCGCCACCGTGCACCCGGTGCAGCAGGCCGCGGTCCGCGAGGGCGGCGAGATCACGGCGGACGGTCATGTCGGACACACCGAGGTCGCGCACCAGGTCGGCGACCGTGACGACACCACGGGCGCGCACGGCGGCGACGATGCGCTCTCTGCGGACCGCACCGAGCAGCCGCTCGCCCCTCTGCTCCGTCTGCACGGAGGCGGCTCGCCGGTCGGTCGTCATGGCGGCCTCCTCGACGTCGCCGTCGTGCCTGGTATCGGGGTGCTGGACGCGCAGCCGGGCCGGTCCAGAGGCAGGGAGCGCGATCCGGTGCGCACCCCCGGGCCCGGACCGGACGTCGACGAACCCGGGGTGGATCCATGCCTGGATGGTCCCGGCGCGCGCCAGCGCGACGTACCCGCGGGACCAGGGGAGCCAGATGTCGTCGAACGCGACGTCTGCGACGACGTCGCGGACCGCCGCGACGGACAGGGCGTCGCGCACGCCGAGCTCCCGCAGCGCGCGCACGAGGTCCGTGTGGTGCGTGCGACCCGCAACCCGTCGCTCGGGCCTCGCCTCGTTCATGCTCGTTCATGCGCGAGGCCCGAGCGACGTGGCTGACGCCGGGGAGCCGGCCGGTCAGTCGCAGTCGAGGGCGTCGTACGCGACGTCGTACTGACCGTCGCGCCCGTCCGTCGCACCCGCCACCGTGACGGTCCCCGCGTCGAGCCGGGCCGCGCGCGTGGCGAACGACTGGTAGCCGGAGCGCTCGGGAGCGACAGCGGCGAACTCGCGCGTGCCGTACGCCGTGACGACGGTGATGTCGACCGCCGACTGCTCCTGGTTCGTCGCGCGTACCGCGAGGTAGGCCTTGCCTGCCAGGCAGCGCGGCTGGACCTGGACGTCCAGGGCGACACCCGCGGACGATCCGGAGTTGGTCACGTCCAGCACCAGCGGCGCCAGGGCGAGGGTGTCCAGGTTCGGGGCCCAGCCCGTGGCGTTGCCCAGCGTCAGGGCGCCGTCGTCCGTGGTCAGGTCCAGAGCGACCGTGTGGGTCCAGAAGCCCTTCCACGAGTAGTTGTGCCGGAAGGCGCCGCGCGTGGTGCCGCCGCCGGCCTCGCTCACGTCGAGGAAGCGCGTGATGACGTCGGTGTTGTACGCGTGCCCGGTGTTCTTCTCCGCGTTCGCGTACCGCACCACGAGGTCGTACTGTCCTCCGCCTCGACCGTCGTGACCGTCGCGTCGGACTCGGCGGCTCGCGTGGTGGTCAGCGACCCGAGCGTGATGCCCTCGGGCGAGGTGACCGTGAGCTCCGTGATGCCCTTCGCGAGGTGCACCCGCGCCGTCGAGGTGCGCTCGCCCGCGGCGTCCGCCGCGAGACCGGCCACCTCACGACCGTTGAGCCGCAGGCCCACCGTCGTCGCCGCGTCCGCCGCGTAGTCCAGCGTCACGTCGTAGTACCCCGTCTCGCGAGCGGCCACGTAGAACGTCGCCGAGCCCTCGCCCGCGACCTCCACGCGCCCGGCCGTGCCGGTGTCGTAGGAGACCGTCGCACCGGACAGACGGGCGAGGTTCGCCGGGTAGGTCGAGGTGTCCGGACCGTCGACGCGCTCGAGGTCGAACCGGTCGAGGGTCACGTTCGCGCCCGGCAGGACGGTGGACCCGTCGGCGCTGGCCCGCACGGACAGCTCGCGCGCGCCCGCCTGGAGCTCCACCAGGACCTCGGCCTTGCCGCGGTAGGAGTCCGAGAACCCGGCCTCGTAGCGGATCGTGCCCGCTCGGGCTCCGTCGACGAACAGCGCGTGCGAGCCGGGCCCCACGTTCGGCCCGTTCACTCCGGCGATGACACCCAGGCGGTACGTGCCCGTCGTCGGGACGTCGACCGTCCACGACGCCGACGCCCCTGCCGACGTGAACCCGCGCACGTCCTTGGCGCCCGAGGCCGCGAACGTCCACGCGTCCCCGGCCGGGCGGTCCACCACGGTCAGACCGGACAGCTGGGTCGACTCCGCCTCGACGCGCTGCTTCCACGTCGTGTCCACGACCGGCGCCTCCTCGAGGACCGGCGTCACCACGACCTGGTACGCCGAGTGCCGGTCGCGGTTCGGGACCACGACCTGCACCACACCGTCGACCACGGCGACGCGCTCGGCCACCACGACCGGCGGCGCCAGCGCCTCGCCCTCCTGCCCGGTGAACTCGGCTCGCCGCACCTGGACGTCGACCTCGTCGCCGAACACCTCGGCGTCGATGCCCGAGAGGTCGAGACGGACGTCCTGGGAGCCGCCGCCGAACAGGACCGTCGCCTGGTGCTTCTCCTCGTCCAGGGCCGCGAGGCCCTGCAGCGTGTCGACCTTGTTCAGCGCCGGCGGCGTGAGCTCCACGGTCTCGCCCGTAAGGTCGCCGTACCACTTCAGCAGCCACCAGGCGCCGTTCGCGCCGTTGTTCTTGGCCATGTTGTCGTTGAGGTTGCCCGCGAACGTCCAGTACGCCGTCTGCGCGTCGACCTTCTCGTCCTCGAACATCGAGATCCACTGGACCAGCTGGCCCGGGACACCCATGTCGCGACGCATCGCGTACTCGGTGATGTTCACCGGGAGCGGGCCCACCCCGACCTCCCGCTCGATCTGACGGAACTCCGCGAGGTGCGAGCGGAACGTGGCGAGGTTCTCGACACCGAGCTCGTGCCAGGTCCACATGTCCGGCAGGACGTCGTTCGCCTTCGCGTAGGTGAGGATCTGGCGCGTGCTGGTCCCGTGCCACCAGGCGTCACCCGGTCCGGCGATCTTCGCCTCCGGGTAGATCTCCTTGATGGTCTCGTACGCGGCCTTCCAGTCGGCGAGGAAGGTGTCCCGCATGACGTTCCAGTCGCCGTACCAGTTGATGCCGTCGGGCTCGTTGAACGGCGTGAAGACGTACCGCTCGGGGTAGTCCGACTCCTCGACGATGCTCGTCACGACGGTGCGGACGATGTCGAGGTAGGTGTCGAAGTCCTCGGGGCGCTTGCCGCCGTTGTAGGCCCAGTCGGGGTAGTAGTCCTGGATGTTCACCATCAGGTAGTCACCCCCGTTCTCGAACAGCGAGCGCTCGACGTCGAGCGGGTCCCCGTTGGGGTGCTGGGCCCCGTGGGGCGCCTTCTGGGTGACGTTCGTCGGGTGCGCCCCCGCGATGATCGCGTCCGTGGGCACGCCGTCGTCGCCCAGCCCGTAGAGCATGCCCGACGCTCCGCCCTGCACCGCGCCCGTCGAGGCCGACAGGTCGACCGCGAGGACCTCGACGTCCTCGGCGGCTGCCGCACCGGGCAGCGCGGTCACCACCCCGGTGGCGGCGACCACGGACGCAGTCAGTCCTGCCGTGAACCGGCGGAGCATCGTGCGCCCGCCGTCCGTTCTCTTGCCTTGCATCTGTCCACACTCCTTCGTGCTGTCGAAACCGGGGACGGCCGGTGAGACCGCCCATCGCGGACGGGTGGGGGCGGCACGCTCGCCGCACCCCCCGCCGTCCGTGCTGGTGCTCAGTCCGCCAGGACCGCGTTGATCTGCTCGTTCGCCTCCGTCAGCGACGACGCGTCCTTGTTGCCGAGAGCGATGTCCTCGAACGCGACCGACGCGATCGCGTTCACCTCACCGGCGCGGATCGTGATCGGCGGGAGGAACGTGCGACCCTCCTCGCGGTAGCTGAAGAACGCCGAGACGTCCCAGCCCTTCGCCTCGAACGCGGCCAGCGCCTTGTCCGCGGACTCCGGGATCGCGGGGAAGACGACGGCGTGCTCGGCGACGATGTCCTGGCACGCGCTGGAGCCGAGGAACTGGACCCACTCCCAGGCCGCGTCCTGCTTCTTCGACGACGCGCTGATCGAGTCGGCCACGCCGTTGAAGACCGAGGCGCGGTCACCCGTCGGCCCGACGGGTCCGGGCGCGATCCCCACGTCGATGCCCTCGAGCGCCTTGAAGGTCCCGGTCGCCCAGGAGCCGTTGGTGCCCATGGCGACCTTGCCGGAGCCCACCTGGGTGAGCGTCTCCTCGGAGAAGACCCCGGCCGCGGGCGCGTAGCCCTTGTCCGCGAGGCCGTAGAACCAGTCGACCGCCTTCTGGAACTCCGGGTCGTCGAAGTTGTAGCGCGTGCCCCACGGGTTCTCGTCGAGGTAGTCCCAGTCCAGCGAGCCCGTGAAGTTGGCCCACTGCATCTGGCCCGTCTCCTCGAAGTTCGGGTTGATGCCCAGGCCGTAGACCGCGACGTTCGACTTGTCGAACCCGGCCTCGTCACCGCGCACGCCGTTCGCGTCCACCGTCAGGTGCGCGACGATCTGCTCGAACGTGCCGCCGTCCTCGGGGTTCCAGTCCGCCGACCACAGGTCGTCCGCCGTGTAGCCGGCGTCGGCGACCATGGCCTCGTTGTAGAAGAAGGCGGTCGTGTCCCAGTCCTTCGGCAGGCCGTACAGCGAGCCGTCGGCATACCGCCACGGGTCGATGAGGCCCTCGGCGTAGATCGTGGTGTCCACCGAGTCCTTCTCCACCAGCTCGTCGAGGGCGACGATCTGGCCCTGCGCGGCGAACTCGCCGTACTTCGACAGGTGGTCCACGAAGACGTCCGGACCCGAGCCGCCGACGAACGAGGCCGTGAGCTTCGTCCAGTAGTCGTCCCAGGCGAACTGCTCGATCGTGACCGAGACGTCCGGGTTCTCCTCCGAGAACGCCGCGGCGCACGCCTGGTAGGCGGGTACCTGGTTCGAGTCCCAGAGCCAGTACGAGATCTCTTCGCCGGAGCCGCCCGACCCCGAGCCGCCTCCCGAGGAGCAGGCACCGAGGGCCAGGACCAGGGATCCTGCCACCGCGACGTGGACAGACTTGCGCATCGTTGTTCCCTTTCGCAGACATCCGCGTCGATGGTGCGGAATGGTTGTCGGGTCCGACGGCCGCCGTACCCGTGAGCCCCCTGGTGACGAGCGGCTACTTGATTCCCGTGAAGCCGATCGAGTTGACGATCCTCTTCGCGAACGCGAGGAAGAGCAGGAGCATCGGCAGCGCTGCGAGCAGCGTCGCCGCCATGAGGCCGGCCCAGTCCGGAGACGCCTGGGGGGACTGCGCCCGGAAGATCCCGAGCGCGAGGGTGAGCACTCGTGAGTCGTCGGACTGGCTCACGAGCAACGGCCACAGGTAGTCGTTCCACGCCGTGATGTACGTGAGCACCGCGAGGGTCACCACGGCGGGCGAGGCCATGGGCAGGACGATGGTGAAGAACGTCCTGAACCGACCGGCGCCGTCGAGCTTCGCGGCCTCCTCGATCTCGAAGCTGATCCCGGCGAAGAACTGCCGGAGGAAGAACACCGCGAACGGGGTCATGAGCATCGTCGGGAGCGCGATCCCCGGCAGCGTGTCCAGCAGGCCGAGGTCGCGCACCAGGAGGAAGTTCGGCAGGAGGGTGAAGATCGTCGGGACCATCAGGCCGGCGAGGAAGACCGCGTAGACCACGTCCCGCCCGGGCCAGCGCAGCCGCGCGAACGCGTATGCGGCCATCGCCGAGAAGAAGACCTGGCACACGGTGACGAGCGTCGCGACGACGACGGAGTTCAGCAGGTACCGCGGGAAGTCCATCGAGGCGCCGGACCCTCCGTCGGCGAGCGACTCCTGCGCGGTGGCGAGCCCGAGCGCGCGGCGGAAGCCTTCCCCGCTGAACCCCACGGGCAGCGGGTCCGCCGCTCCTCCTGGGAGCGCCGCGTTGGTGGACAACGCGGTCCGCAGCATCCAGTAGAACGGGAAGATCGTCACGATCATGAGGAGCGCGAGCACGACCCAGCCGAGCATCCGGCCCGGGGTGACGCGGCGACGGTGACGCCGGGGTGCCGGCTCGGTGGGGGTGCGTCCGGTCGGCGGCGCGACCGGCGCTGGAGCGGTGGTGGTCATCGGAACCTCACGCCATGTCGTTCTGGTTGGCCCGGGTGAGCCGGAACTGGACGACCGCGATCACGGCGAGCACCACGAGCAGCGCGACCGACATCGCCGACGCGTACCCGAAGTCGTACCCGCGGCTGAAGGCGACCTGGTAGATGTAGTACTGGATGACGTTCGAGGCGTTCGCCGGCCCGCCCTGGGTGGCGACCGACACCGTGTCGAAGACCTGGAACGAACCGATCATCGTGACGATGAGCACGAGGCCCAGGTACGGGCGCAGGAGCGGCATCGTGATCGACCGGAACATGCGCACCTCGGACGCGCCGTCGACACGGCCCGCCTCGTAGAGGTTCTCCGGGATCGTCTGGAGGCCCGCGAAGAGCAGCAACGCCGTGTACCCGAGGTGCCGCCACACGTTCACCAGGGCGATCGTCGGGATCACGAGGGACTGGTCGCCGAAGAACATGATGCGGTCGCCGCCGAGTGTCTCGGCCAGCTCGTTCACGAACCCGAGCTGGTAGTCGAGCAGCATCAGGAAGAGCATCGCCGCGACGACGTTGGACACGAGGTACGGGGTGAGGATGATGCCGCGGATCGCCATCGACTGCGTGAGCCGGTGCATGAGCACCGCGACCACCACGGCGAGCACGGTCTGGAGCCCGATGTTGAGCAGCACGTACCAGATGGTCACCTTGAAGGCGTTCCAGAAGACCGGGTCCGCGACCATCCGCTGGTAGTTCTCGAGCCCGACGAAGCCGCCGGTGTTGAACGCGGTCGAGTCGGTGAAGCTCAGCCAGATCCCCCGGAGCGTCGGCCACAGGAAGAACACGACGAACCCGACTCCGGCGGGCAGCACGAACAGCAGCGCCGCCGGGAGGTTCCGCACCTCCTGCGACCGCCGCCGCGCCGCCCGGGCCGGGGGCGCGGGCCGCGTGCTCGTCTCCGCGCTCATCTCTCCACCTCCACGTGGATCAGCACCGCCTGGTCCGGGTCGAGCGCCGGGACGCTGATCCCGACGGATCCGAGCGCCGCCCCGCTCAGCCGCAGTCCGTCCGCCCACCAGGCGGGTGCGGTGCGCGGGTCGTCGCCCCGGACGACGGCCGGGCCGGACGGGCGGACGCGGTAGGTCGCGTCAGGGTCCAGGCCGGGCAGCCGGACCCGGCCCGCGGGCCACGTGACGTGGCGCTCGCGGAGCGTGAGCCCGTACAGGGCCTCGGTGCGGTCCGGGCTCACCGCGCCGTGCAGCCACAGGTCGTCGCCCTCGAGCGAACGCCGCACCACCCGGCCCGTGTGCACGAGATGCCGCACCTGCTTGTAGTGGTCGACCCAGCCGGCGAGCTCCCTGCGCTCCGCCTCGCTGGCGTCGGAGAGATCCCACTCGATGCCGAAGCTGCCGAAGATCGCGGTCGCGGCCCGGAACGACAGGTCGAGTCGACGGCCCGTCGTGTGCGCCCGGTCCGCCCCCACGTGGCTGCCGACCAGCTCGGGCGGCAGGAGCTGCGCGGTCCAGCGCTGGATCTGCTGCCGCTCGTGGGCGTCGATGCAGTCCGACGCCCAGACCCGGTCGGTCCTCTCGAGGATCTCGAGGTCGACGCGCGCACCACCGGACGAGCACGACTCGATCTCCAGACCCGGGCACCGCTCGCGGATCTCGTCGATGAGGCGGTAGGCCGCGAGCGTCTGCTCGTGGACCCCGGCGCGACCGGTTCGCGTCGACCCGGCATCGACGAGGTCGCGGTTGTGGTCCCACTTGACGAAGTCGACGCCGTGCTCGCGGACGACGGCGACGACGCTGGACAGCACGTGCTCGTACGCCCCCGGGTGCGACAGGTCGAGCACCTGCTGGTGACGCGCCTCGACGGGGAGCCGGCCCTCGACCTGGAGGATCCACTCCGGGTGCCGCCGGGCGAGGTCGGAGTCGGGGTTCACCATCTCGGGCTCGAACCAGAGCCCGAACTCCATCCCGAGCCCCTTGACGTGCCGGACGAGCTCGGTGAAGCGCCCGTCGCCCCAGACCTCCTCGGAGACGGTCCAGTCGCCGAGACCGGTGGCGTCGTCACGACGCCCGCCGAACCACCCGTCGTCGAGCACGAACCGCTCCACCCCCACCTCCGCGGCAAGGTCGGCAAGCTCCTTGAGCCGGTCGAGGTCGTGGTCGAAGTAGACGGCCTCCCACACGTTCATGACCACCGGGCGCGGTGAGCGCGGGTGCCGGGGGCGCGCGCGCAGGTGGTCGTGGAACCGGGCGGCGAGCGCATCGAGCCCGTCCGCGTGGCTCGCGTAGATCCAGGGGCCGGTGTACGACTCCTCCGGGGCCAGCTCGACCTCGCCGGGCAGCAGCAGCTCGCCGCCGAGCAGGAGGCGACGCCCGTCGAAGGCCCGCTCGGCGGACGTGACGTGGTTGCCGCTGAAGGCCACGTGGACCCCCCACGCCTCTCCTGACTCGAAGCCGAACCCCGGTTCACCGGCGACGAGCACCGTCGCCGCGTCCGCACCGGTCCTGCCGTGCCGACCTTCGCGGACGTGGGAGCCGACGACGAACGGGGACCGCTGCGGGACCCGCTCCTTCCCCCAGCGCCCGGCGAGGTCGAGGAGCTCGTCCGCCTTCGTGGGGACCGGCAGGGCGAGGCGCAGGCCGTCGAGGGTGTACGGCCGGCCCGCGACGTTGGTCACCCGCCCGCGCAGCCGGAGCAACCCGGAGGGGAGGAGCTCCAGCTCCAGCTCGAGTCGGAGCCCGGCGTCCGCATCGTGCGCCCGGACGACGACCGAGCCGCCCTGGGGGAGCTGGTCCACGTCGACCCGCGTCGGACGGAACCGCGGCGACCAGCTCGCGCCGGCCCGGTGGCCGGACAACCCGGGCGTCCCGGTCCAGCCCGTCCAGGACTCCGGCAGGAGCGCGACGCGCACGCCGTGGTCGACGCCGTTCGTCGCGAGGACCGGCCGGGTCGCCCGCTCGAGGTCCTCGAGGTCTTCGGGGCTCTCCCCGATGTCGGCCCCCCAGTGGAGCACCTCGGGGAGGCCGTCCTCGGGGAGCAGGAGGACGACGGCCGTACCGCCCGCCGCCAGACGCACCACTCGAGGCCATGCATGGGTGCCGCCCGCGTCTCGGACGTCCTCGGCCATCGTTGTGCTCACCACGTACGCGCACTCCCTCGTCGCCCCGCACCTGCGCGGGTCCTGCAAACGTTGGTCAGAAGTTAGCGCACACATCCCGCTGTCTGCAAACGTTGGTCAGAATGTGATCGTCAGGATCGCGGCGCGGCGGCACGTCGATCGAGACGGCCAGAACGACCGCGGCCAGGAGGAGGGGCGTCAGACGCGAGGCGGCGCAGCGCTCTCGCGGACGACCAGCTCGGGCTTGGCAGCGCTGTCCTCCGGGCGCTCGCCCGTCTCCACCCAGCGCGCGAGCATCCCGAACGTCCGGCGTCCGAGGTCGACGAAGTCCTGGGCGACCGTCGTGAGGGGCGGGCTCCACATGCGCGCGAACGGCTGGTCGTCGAAGCCGACCACGCTGACCTCCTCGGGTACTCGCCGGCCCTGCTCCGTGAGTGCGCGCATGACGCCGATGGCGAGCTCGTCGTTGCCGCACAGCACGGCGGTGACGGCCGGGTCCGCTGCGAGGACCAGTCCGGCCTCGTACCCCGAGTCCGGGTCATAGCTCGCCTGGATCACGTCGGGCCGCTCGACGCCCGCGCTCTCGAGCGCACGGCGCCAGCCCCAGGTTCGACCGCTGCGCGGACGTGTCGACGGGATCGCCACATGGTGCACGGTGCGGTGCCCCAGCCCCAGGAGGTAGCGCGTCGCCTCCTCGCCCCCCGCCTGGTCGTCGAGGAACGCGTGCGGGCGCGGACCGGGCCGGCGCCGGGCACCGGCCGCCGCGACGACGGGCAGCGCGTCCGGCAACGACTCGAGCGTGCGCACGCCGAGCGAGTCGAACTCCACGACGATCGCTCCCGCCAGCGACTGCGACAGGACGAGGTCGACCGCGCGATCCAGGTCGCGCGGCGCCTCAGACTCCACGACGGCGATCGACACCACGTACCCCGCCGCCCGCGCGGCCTCCTCGATGCCCTGGAGGGTGGCGGCGTAGCCGTACCTCAGCGTGTTCCTCGCGAGGACCGCCACCGTCGAACGACGTCCGCTGACGAGCGTCTGCGCCGCTGCGTTGGGCCGGTAGCCGAGCTCCGAGACCGCAGCCTGCACCTTGTCCCTGAGCCGAGGGCTCACGGGGGTACGCCCCGTGAGCACCCTCGAGACCGTCGAGATGCTCACTCCGGCGAGCTGTGCCACGTCCGACAGCACCGGCGGCTGGTGTCCTCGACTCGTCACCCCGGAAGATTACGCCGAATCGCGACCATCGTTTGCACGCCACGCGCCCCGTCCGGACGGGTCCTCGTTCACCCCAGGACGAGCGCGTCGATCTGCCGCACCGGGTCCCAGGCGCCCGCCTCCCCGTTGGAGACGACGACGACCGTCACGCCCGGCGCCCCGGCCGGCGGGAGCGCGTCGGCCGCGTCGGTGGAGGCCGCCGGGTCGGGGTAGTGGCGGAGCATCGCGCTCGACCCGGTGTTGATCCCCTCCTTGTACGCGGAGCGCACGGAGCCGTCAGCGAGCAGCTCGAACTCGAGCCCGAACCCGTAGTGGACGCTCGCCGCGCGCTCGGCGTCCGGCGCGTCCTTCTCGTCCGTCTCGTCGGTGTCGCCGTCGTCGTGCTTGACCTGCGGCGTGAGGAACGCGCGCGTGAGGTCGGGCGGCAGCAGCTCCCCTCCGCGAACCGCGGCCCAGAACCGGCCGAGGTCGCGCGCGGTGACGTGTGCTCCGCCGTCGGGCGAGCCGACGGGCGGGTAGGAATAGATGTTCTGCCGCCAGCCGGTGACGGGCCCCTCGTCGTCCGGGACCTCGTGGACGGGCTCCCAGCCCTCCGCGACGTCGGGCTCGGCCTCGTCCATGCGGAAGAACCCGGAGCGGTCCATGCCCGCGCGGGCGAACACGTGCTCGCGCACGTACTCGCGGTAGGTCGTCCCGGTGACCTTCTCCAGCGCGAGCCCCGCGAGCACGAACCCGACGTTGCAGTAGCGGCAGCCCTCACCCGGCGGGAAGTTCGGCTCCTTGTGGACGAAGCCGGGGAGGAAGTCGGCCGTGCGCGTCACGGAGTAGCTCGGCCGGTCGACCCACAGCGCCTCGTACGACTCGCCCGCCTCCTCGTCGGCGTCGTCCGCGATGCCCGACGTGTGGGTGAGCAGGTGCCGGATCGTCACCTCGCGCGGGATGGTCGTGCCGGCGAGGTCGACGTGGTCGTGGATGCCGTCGTCGAGCCCGAGCCGGCCTTCCCCGACCTGCTGGAGCACCGCGACGGCGGTGAAGAGCTTGGTCACCGACGCGACGTCGAACCGCGTGCTCGTGCGGACCGGGACGCCCCAGCGGCGCGACGCGACGCCGTACGCGCGCTCGAAGAGCGGGTCGCCGTCGCGCTCGATCCGCACGACGCCGGAGAACGCGTCGGCGTCGGCTGCCGCCCGCAGGCGCGTGTCGAGGGCGGACAGGGCGGCGTCGTCGAGCGCGGTCATGCCCCGACGGTAGGCGGCGTGCCCCGGTCGCGGCCAGCGCTTTGCGGGAGGCCACGGGGCGACCTCGCAGGTGGGAGCGCTGTCAGAGTACGGTCGCGGTATGGCGACCTCGACGACCCCCGCGCTCGGCGTGATCCTCCCGCGCGAGCTGCCCGCCGACCAGATCGTGCCGTTCGCGCGCCGCGCCGAGGAGGTGGGCCTCGACGAAGTGTGGGTCGTCGAGGACCTCACGTTCCACGGCGGGATCTCGCAGGCGGCGACCGTCCTCGCCGCGACGCAGCGCCTCACCGTCGGCATCGGGATCCTCCCCGCCGCTACGCGCGCGCCGTCGACCGCCGCGATGGAGGCCGCGACCCTCGCCGCGCTGCACCCCGGCCGTCTGCACCTGGGGCTCGGGCACGGCATGCCGGCGTGGATGCGGCAGATCGGCGTCTGGCCCGCGAGCCCGCTCGCGATGCTCGAGGAGACGACGTCGGCCGTGCGCGCGCTGCTGCACGGCGAGCGCGTCTCCGTCTCCGGCCGGTACGTGTCGGTCCACGACGTCGCGCTGCACGCCCCGCCCGCCTCGCCGCCGCCGGTGCTCGCGGGCGTGCGCGGCCCGCGCTCGCTCGAGGTCTCGGGCCGCGTCGCCGACGGGACGATCCTCGACATGCCCGTGACCCCGGAGTACCTGGCCGTCGCGCGCGCCGCGATCGACGCCGGGCGCGCGAGCGCGGGCGACGCCGCCCCGCCGGAGCACCGCGTCGTCGCCTTCTCGCTCGGCGCGGTGCACGACGACGTCGCGACCGCCCGCGAGATCGTCCGACCGCACCTCGCCGTCCTGGGCGAGGCGGACTGGTCGGCGCAGATCGACCCGTTGCCGTTCGCCGACGACTTCCGCGCCCTCCGCGACGCGAGCGACTCCCCCGAGGCGTTCGCCGCCGCGATGCCGGACGCCTGGGTCGACGCGCTCGCCGTCGTCGGGCCGCCCGACGCCTTCCGCGCCCGGCTCGCCGAGCTCGGCGCCGGCGGGGTGTCGAGCGTCGTGCTCGTCGCGACGAGCCCCGACCCCTCCCGCCCGGACGACCCGTTCGCGGCGCTCGACGCGCTGGAGGCGGTGGCGCACACCGCTCAGTAGCGCCAGGCGCGCATGTCCTCCTGGTACGTGCGCTGCACGGTCGGGGAGAGCAGGGTCGACGGCGGCAGGTCGCGCGGCGGGTTGTCGGCGGGCAGGTGCGTGGTCGCGGCGAGCGACGCCGCGTCGTGGAACCGCAGGTCCTCGGGGAGCGGCGTGCGCGCGAAGAGCCCGGGGACGTCGTCGGGCTCCCCCGACCCGGGTGCTGCCCCGCCCGGCGGGAGGGAGAGCGCGAAGCCCCACTCGCCGAACGACGGGACGTTGACCGTGAGCGGCACGACGGCACGGTCGGGGGCCGCGGCGCGGACGGTGGACACGACCTGCCAGAACGCGTCCGGCGTGAAGTAGGTGGACGTCGCCTGGGTCGCGAACGCGCCGCCCGGCCGCAGGAGCGCGGCGACCATGCCGTAGAACTCCTGCGAGTACAGCTTGGCGACGCGCTCGGTCGACGGGTCGACGAGGTCGACCAGCACGACGTCGAACGTCTGCGGCGTGTCCTCGACCCACCGGAAGGCGTCGGCGTTGACGACGCTCACGCGCGGGTCGTCGAGCGCGTGCTCGTTGAGGTCCGTGAGGAGCCGGTTCTCGCGCGCGAGGTCGGTCACCGCGGGGTCGAGGTCGACGAGCGTGACCTCCTGCACCGACCCGTACCGCAGCACCTCGCGCGCGAGGAGGCCGTCGCCGCCGCCGAGGATCGCGACGGACGCGGGCGCCGCGACGGACGTCATCGCCGCGTGCGCCAGGGTCTCGTGGTAGCGGGCCTCGTCGACGGACGAGAACTGGAGCTGGTTGTCCAGGTACAGGCGGGTGTCGCCGCGGTACTCGGTGACGACGACCTGCTGGTAGGCGCTGCGCTCCTGCGCCACGACCGGGTCCTGGTACATCCCCGCGCTGATGCGCGTCTCGAGCCACGTCGACGCGGCGAATCCCGCGAGGAGCACCGCGAGCGTCACGGCGGCGAGCGCGGTCCAGCGCGGCGGGTGGCCCATGCGCGCGAGCATGAACGCCGCGACGGCGACGTTGAGCACCGCGACCGCGAACGCGGTGCGGACGAGCCCGAGGTACGGGAGCAGGCGCCCCGAAGTAGTCGAGAGCGAGCACCTTCGACAGCAGCGAGACGGAGCCCTCGCTCCCCCGCTCCTTGAGGACCGCGACGAGCAGCGGGATCTCGACACCGATCGCCGTGCCGATCGCGAGCGACAGCACGACGAACACGACCCACGCGAGCTCGGTGGACGCGTACGCCCAGAACAGCGCGAGCACCGACGTCCCGCCGAGGAGCGAGAGCACGAGCTCGTTGCGGACGAAGCTCAGCCCTGCGGTGCGCTGGAGCCGCGGCGCGAGGAGCGAGCCGAGGCCCATGCCGAACAGCGTGAGCCCCGTCGCGACGGAGAACGCGACGACGGAGTCGCCGAACAGGTAGGAGGCCGCCGTCCCGAGGATGAGCTCGTAGACGAGCCCGCCGACGGCGACGAGCAGCGCGGCGGCGAACACCGTCGGCCGGTCCATCGGGCGCGCGCGACCGGACCGCCGGACCGGGGGTGCGGCGTCGTCGGCGTCGTCCGGGTCGGCCTCGGACGGACGTCCTGGCGGGAGCTCCTGCTGGTCGAGCACGGTCAGGAGCTGATCGTCCCCGCGATGATGAGGCCGATCGCGACGGCGAGGCCCGCGATCATCACGCCGAACGCGACGTTGTGCTCGTCGACGAGCTCGCGGTGCAGGTTGAGCCGGAACACCTTGTTCGCGACGACGAGCGTGACGAGCAGCAGGACGATGCCGAGCGCCGAGTAGAGGATCGTCGAGAAGAAGGACCAGAGGAACGCCAACGGGGCGGCGGTTGCGATCACGGTGTCTCCCGGAGTCAGGTCGTGGGACGGGCGGGCGGGCGTGCGGGTTCGACGAGGGGTCCGACGGTCGGGCGGGTCACTTGCCGAGCCCGCCGCCACCGCCGCCGTACACGGAGCGGCGCACGCACGTGCCGCTCTGCTCGGTGGTGGTCACCTCGCCGGACGGTGCGACGGTCTCGACGGTGCGGGGCGTGCACGACCCGTCGCCCGTGGCGGCGCGCGCCGTGCACGAGGCGAAGAGCCCGACGAGCACGACGGCGGCGACCGCGAAGGCCACGAACCGGCCACCGGGGACCGTGCGCGGCGCGACGCGGCGCCCGAAGAGGCGGCGCTGCTCCGCGGCGTCGATGCGCCGGCCGCGGTAGACCGCGGTCACGGGACCGAGCGGGCCGGTCGTGCGCTCGATCGAGACGACGGTCCCGTGGGCCGAGAGGTCGACGTACTCGACCTGCTGCCCCACGACGAACGGCTCGGCGAACTGGCCCTCGACATGCTCGACCCGGCCGGTGCCGCGCTCGCGCACGACGAGCGAGTGCTGCCGCCCGTCGAGGCGCAGACCGAGGGTGCTCCCGGTGCGGAGTCCTGAGAGGTCGACGACCGGCGGCCACGCCTCGGTCGGGTGCAGGAGCGTGACGTCGCGGGTGTCGTGGTCGTACTCGATCCAGACGTCCGAGCCGTCGTGGGCGAGGAGCTGCCACTCCTCCCACGTGAACGTCGTGCCGCCGTGCACGGTCGACAGGACGGCGACGGCGCGCGGCGTCGCCCGCTGAGGCGGCGTGCCGACGAGGTCCTCGCCCACGCGCAGCGCGAGCCGGGGGCGCGTCCGGCTCACACGAGGCTCCGCACGGCGACGTCGGCAGCGCCCAGCGCGTCGGCGAGCAGGGCGCGCACGTCGTCGGTGAAGGTGGCGGACGCCGGGGCCCGGCAGGTCGTGAGGGTCACGTAGGCGGTCCCGTGCTCGGGCCACGTGTGCACGGCGAGGTGCGACTCGGCGAGCAGGATGACGACGCTCGTGCCCTGGGGCTCGAACCGGTGCGACGCCTCGCCAAGCGGGGTCATCCCCGCGTGCCGGACGATCGCGTCGAGGCAGCGGCGGACGGTCGGGTCGTCGTCGAGCAGCCCCGGGTCGGCGCCCGTCACGTCGAAGACGTGGACGAGGTTGCGCTGCACGCCCGGGCCCCCTGTCGCGCTCGTCGGTCGTGGGCCGCACGCGGGCGAGCGACCCGCGGTCCGGTGGCCGCGCCGTCGGGCCGCGCACACCTTAGCCGACCGACGGAGTGGCGGGCCGCTCAGTCCGAGCGCCGTGCCCGGTCCACACAGGAGTCAGGTCCGCACCCACGACGTGGAGGTCATCATGACCGCTCGGCTCAGCCCCTACCTGAACTTCGACGGCGACGCCCGCGAGGCCGTCGAGTTCTACGGCACCGTCTTCGGCGTCACGCCGGACATCAGCACCTACGACTCGATCGGGCCCGTGGACGACCCGGCGCAGGCGAAGAAGGTCATGCACTCGCAGCTCGCGATCGAGGGCGTCGGGACCCTCATGGCGTCCGACGTGCCACCGGGGACGACGCTCACGGACCACGCGTCGGTGGCGCTGTTCGGCGAGCCGGCGGACCGCGAGCGCCTGCACGCCTGGTTCGCCGCGCTGTCCGAGGGCGCGCAGGAGGTCATGGCGATGGAGACCGCGCCGTGGGGAGACGAGTTCGGCATGCTCACCGACCGGTTCGGCGTGGGGTGGCTGGTGAACGTCTCCGGGCCCACCACCGCCTGACGCGGCCGCGTCGGCCTGCCCGTCCTCAGCCCTGCGGGGCGAACTCGGAGACGACCAGGACCGCGCCCTGCGGGTCGCGCACGGTCGCGTGCCGCGCCCACGGGTCCTGCGTCGTCGCGAGCACCGTCGCGCCCGCGTCCCGGGCGGCGTCGGCCGCGGCGTCGCGGTCCGCGACGGCGAACGCGACGGACCAGCGCGCCGGGCCGTCGTCGGGCACGATCCCGGCGACGGCGTCCGCGAAGCCGGGGGGAGCGAAGCCCTCCTGGCGCTCGTGGATCCCCGGGTCGGACGTGCGCGCGAGGTGGTCGCCGTACCCCGGCACGCGGGCCATGCCGGCGGCGAGGTCCGGGTCGACCTCCCAGCCCAGGAGCGCGCCGTAGAACGCGAGCGCCGCCGCGGGGTCGGGCGTGAGGACGTTGCTGAAGTTCCACGTGCCGGGCTCGTTGACGCGCTGCGCGCCGGGCCGGGAGCCCGCCTGCCACAGCCGGCTCTCGACCCCCTGCGGGTCGCGGACGGTCGCGGCGCGTCCGGCGACGCGGTCGGCGGCCTCCACGTCCGCGGGCGGTTCCAGGACCGTGCCGCCGAGGGCGGGGACGCGTCGGGCCGCGGCGTCCACGTCGTCGACCGCGAGGGAGGTGGTCCAGCGAGCGCCGTCGGCGTGCACCGGTCCGGCGACCGCGGCCACCGCGGTCTCGTCGGTGCCGTCGACGGACGCGACGGCGTACCTCCTTGCCGTGACCACCGGCTGCTCGGCGAACCGCCACCCGAAGAGCGCCCCGTAGAACGCCGAGGTGGCGTCGACGTCGGGCGTCTCGACCTCGACCCAGCACGGGACGCCGTGCGGGTACGTGCGCTGCGTGACCATCGTGACTCCTTCGGTCGGCACCGTCGCCGCCGCGTAAGCAGGCGACCCCTCAGCGTGCCCCCCGACGGCCGGGCTCGCACCCGTCCGGGCCGCCGCCCGCCCGGCCCAGGGGGCGAGCGGGACGACCCGCGCATATCGTCGTGCCGCTCACGAGACGGGAGACGATCGACCATGACGGACCGCTTGCCCGGAGGGGTGCACGTCGAGGAGGGCACGCGGCGCTGGGTGATGTGGGGAGAGATCGACTTCTCCGTCGCCCACGCGGTCCGAGCGCGCCTCGCCGCGACGATCGACGGTCGTCCCCGTACCGTCGACCTCTCCCGGGTCACGTTCATGGACTCCGCCGGACTCCACCTCGTCCTCATGAAGACGGGGAGGGGGACACGGCCCCGGCTGCTGCACACGCCGGAGCACGTCCGCGAGCTCCTCGAGTTCAGCGGGGCTCTCGACCTGGTGGAGCTCGTCGACCAGGCCGCGGAGCCTCCGCGCCCCGAACCCCCGCACCCCGCGCTCTCGGCGGGCTGAGCGGCCCGGTCTCCTCCGTCCGCGTGCGAGTCCCCCGCGTGGCTGCCATGCTGGCGCCGCTGGGGGCAAAACCTCGCACAGCAGACAAAAAGGAGAAATCCATGGGTTGGCTCGCGTACATCGTGCTCGGTCTCGTCGCAGGGCTCATCGCGCGTGCGGTGCTGCCGGGAAAGCAGACGGGCTCGCTGATCATCACGATCCTGCTGGGCATCCTCGGGGCGCTGCTCGGTGGGTGGCTCGGTTCCGTCCTGTTCGGGACGCCGCTCGGTGACCTGGGCGACTTCCGGACCTGGCTCCTGGCGATCCTCGGCTCGCTGATCACCCTGGGCGTCTACGGCGCGGTCACCAAGGGCAACCGACGCCGCGCCTGACGGACGCCGACCAGCCGACCGGGGGCTTCATGGACGACCTGCCGACCATCGCCGTCCCGACCGACGACGACGAGCTCACCACCTCCCACCCGCCCGAGGGCTACCGCCCCGTCCGGGAGTGGGTGCTGAGCACGACCGAAGGGCTCTCGGCACTCCGTTCCGGAGTGGTCCGGGCGCTGGAGGCGGAGGGCGTGGTCACGACCGGGCGGCTGTCCGCCACCCCCGACACGCTCGTCCTCATCGCGTCTGAGCTGGCGACCAACGCGCTCCGTCACGGCCTGCCACCGACGATCGTGCGGCTCGCTCGCAGCGACGACCGGTTCCTCCTCGAGGTCGCCGACCACGACGTCTCGCACGAGCCGGTCTACGCCGGGCGCCGCATCCCGGGCGCCGGAGGCGTCGGTCTCCACATGGCTCGCCAGCTCTCGCTGGACGTCGGGTGGTACCGCACCGAGATGGTCAAGACCGTGTGGGCGACGTTCGCCGCCTAACCGCGACCGACGACGCCCCGCACGACACGACGCCAGGCCCGCCCCGTCCGGAGAACCGGACGAGGCGGGCCTGGCGTCTGCTGTCAGCCGCAGGTGGTCCCGTCGTACGGCGCGGCAACCTCCGTGGAGACCTGCTGGCCGTCGACCGTGGCCACGGCGGTGACGGTCGCCTCGCCCGCCTCGACCGCCGTGCCGCGCACCGCGAACGACTGGTACGCGTTCGCGCCCGGGGCCACGGCGCTGAACGCCTTGGTCCCGAACGGCGTGGCGAGCGTGACGTCCACGGGGACGTCCTCGCCGTTCGTCGCGCGCACGGCCACGTAGGCCTTGCCCGCGAGGCAGCGCGTCTGCGCGGTGACGGTCACGTCGAGCGCCGGCTCCTCGCCGTCGTCGCCGGTGTACACCTGGGCGACCTCGGCGTCGGAGAGCGCCCGGTCGAAGACGCGCACGTCGTCGATCGTGCCCGGCCAGTAGTCGACGGGG
Source organism: Cellulosimicrobium sp. (assembly GCA_029256625.1). Classification (GTDB taxonomy): domain Bacteria; phylum Actinomycetota; class Actinomycetes; order Actinomycetales; family Cellulomonadaceae; genus Cellulosimicrobium. The sequence goes on from JAQSXO010000042.1 coordinate 19,779, forward strand.
TTGCCGCTCCACTGCCCGCGCCCGATCGTCAGCGGGCCGGACGGCGTGGTGCCGCCGCACACGTCGGACTGGCCGACGAGCTCGCCGTTGACGTAGAGCTTGAGCTTCTGGTCGGCCGCGTCGCGGACGCCCACGACGTGGTACCAGTCGCCCAGCACGGGCTGCACGACGTACTCCGCGCGCGGCTCCCCCTCGTAGGAGAAGGCCCACCGGCCGCCGCCGCCGTACTGGAGGTAGAACGCGCTCGAGCCGAGCGACGAGTCCTGGCCGACGATCGTCGACCACGCGCCACCGGGCGTCTTGTCGAGCTGCGCCCATGCCGAGATCGTGTACGAGCCGGTCGTGTCGACGACGGGCCCCTCGGTCGCGAACGACTGGTTCGTGCCGTTGAGCTTGATCGCGGACCCGGACTCGCCGTGCCCGGCGACCCAGGTGCCCGCGCCCGACGCCGGGTGGTCGCCCACGCCGTCGGCCGCCGTCGTGCCCTGACCCTCGTCGAACGACCAGCGACCCGTGCCGGTCAGGCCCGGGGTGCCGGGGTCGACGGGCGCGGAGCCCTGCTTCGCCGCCTCGATGACCCGCTCGTTGACGTCCTTGACGCGCGCGGCGTCCATCTTGAGCACGCGGCGGTCGTACGTGTAGAAGCCGTTGAGCTCGTTCTCGACGTCGGAGATCTCCGTGTACACCGAGCCGGACAGGTAGCACTGCGCCGGCCGCACGAGCTTCTCCGTGTTCTGCACGTACGCGTCGGTCAGCGCCTCGCTGTTCGCCACGCCGCCGTACGGGTTGGCGGACACGCCCGGCCACATGTGGCCCGGGACGCTCATCGAGAAGCCGCCGTGCTCGCCGTCGATCGCGGCGCGCGTGGCGTCCGGCTTCGGCAGGGCCGGGCCGGTGTACTGGTGCCAGTCGATGATG
>JAQSXO010000043.1 GCA_029256625.1 Cellulosimicrobium sp.
CTCGTGGTCGGCGTACTGGTACAACGGCGCGATCATCTCGAACGACATCCAGCAGGGCCTCGACGTCCTGCTGCTCGACGACCCGGTGACCAACGCCGCCAAGTCGGTCGTGACGGAGGAGTTCAACCCGCAGGCCCAGCCGACGTACACCGAGCCGTCGGCGTGGTCGAAGAGCACCGCCTACGCGGGCGGCACCACGGTCACCTACGGGGGCGCCGTCTGGCGCGCGCAGTGGTGGACCAAGGGCCAGGTGCCCGGCGCCGACGCGTGGGGCCCGTGGGAGGAGATCGCCGGGGTCGACGCGGACGGGGTCGGCGCGTGGAAGCCGAGCCGCGTCTACGTCAAGGGCGACACCGTGACCCACGAGGGGACGACGTACACCGCGAAGTGGTGGACGCGGAACCAGGAGCCCGGCGACCGCTGGGGCCCGTGGGCCGCGCAGGACTGACCCGCGCTCCGTCGCCTGACCGCTCGGGCCTCCGGCCCGGGTGAGGCGATGCCCGACGGCGCCCGCTCACCCTCGGTGGGCGGGCGTCGTCGTGCACGGGGGCGGCCCGGCCGGGCGTCAGGCGGCGGCGACGGCCTTGCGGGCGCGCACGGTCGCGAGGGCGCCCGACCAGGCGACCACCTCGTCGAGCGTCGCGTCGAGGTCGCGCAGGTGCCGCTCGCGCGGCGCGACGGTCCGGAACTCCTCGAAGTCGTCGTATAGCGACAGCCCCACCTGGGTGCGCACGTCGGCGAGCTGCAGCTCGCCCGCGACGAGCCGGAGCTGCTCGACGGCGCGCGTGCCACCCTGCGCGCCGTAGCCGACGAAGCCCACGGCCTTGTCGGCCCACTCGTGGTACAGCCAGTCCAGGGCGTTCTTCAGCACGGCGGGCGGCGCGTGGTTGTACTCGGGCGTCACGACGACGTAGCCGTCGAACCCGTCGATGACGCGCGACCACTCCCACACGAGCGGGTTCTCGTACTGCTGCATCCGGGGCGGGAGCGCCTCGTCGAGGTGGGGCAGCGGGTGGTCGGCGAGGTCGACGAGCTCGAACGTCGCGTCGGTGCGCTGCGTGGCGCGGTCGAGCACCCAGCGCGCGACGCCCTCGCTGTTCCGCCCGGTCCGCGTGCTCCCGACGAGGACCGCGAGGCGCGGGGTCGAGGCCATGGTTCCTCCTGAAAGGTGACGTGTCACCGAAGTTGGTGATGCGTCACCTTAACCGACCCTCGGTGACGTGTCACCCACCGGCGCTAGGATCGTCCGCATGGCGGGACACCCGATCCTCGACGACGCCGAGCGCGACGCGTGGGGCGCCTACGTGGCGATGCGCCGGGCGCTCGACCGCGTGCTGGCGGCCGGGATGCGCGACGACGGCGACCTGTCCGAGGCGGAGTTCCAGGCCCTGTCGGCGCTGCACGCCGCGACGGACCGCGCGCTGCGGACGGGCGAGCTCGCCGCGGAGCTGTGCTGGGAGCGCAGCCGCGTCTCGCACCTCACGCGCCGCATGGCCGACCGCGGTCTCGTCGAGCGGACCGAGTGCGCCGACGACGCGCGCGGCACGTGGATCGTCCTCACCAACCCCGGCCGCCGCGCGCTCCTGCGCACCGTGCGCGGGCACACCGAGCTGCTGCGCGAGGTCGTCTTCGAGCCCCTCGGACCCGAGGGCCTGGCTCGGCTCGCGGCGGTGTCGCGCACGATCACCGAGGCGGTCGAGCGCTCGGGCCGGGCGCCCGCGGTGGAGTGCGCGCCGTCGGCGGCGACCGACCGTCGGGGGGCCGCATCGTGACCCTGGCCGACGACGCGCGGTGCCCCTGCCTGTCCGGGGAGACCTACGGGTCGTGCTGCGGCCGCCTCCACGCGGGGCTGCGTCCCGGCGCCGACGGCACGACCCCGGGCCCCTTCGCGCCGACCGCCGAGGCGCTCATGCGCTCACGCTACAGCGCGTTCGCCGTCGGTGACGCCGCCTACCTGCTCGCGACGTGGCACGCGTCGACCCGCCCCGGGTCGCTCGACCTCGACGACGACCTCGAGGACGGGCGTCGTGGAGTTCGTCGCGCACCACCGGTCGCGGACCGACCCCGCGGAGCGCGGGCGCCTGCACGAGGTCAGCCGGTTCGTGCGCGAGGGCGACCGCTGGTCCTACGTCGACGGCGCGGTGGGCTGACCGGCCGGCCGCACGGTCGCCTCAGCGGGCGCGCGCCGCGACCCGCGGTCGCGCCGCGGTGACGAGGACGACCGCGACGAGCGCCGCACCGAGCAGCGCGCCCGCGGTGTTCAGCACGACGTCCTGGACGGTCGGGACGCGGCCGGGCAGGAGGTTCTGGGTCAGCTCGATCGCGACCGACAGCGCGCAGCCCGCGAGCGTCACGACCCCGACGGCGCGCCACACGCCAAGGGGCGCCCCGCGCCGTCGTGCGCTCGCGCCGCGCAGGAGCGGCACCCCGAGCACGCCGAACGGCCCGAACATGACGACGTTCGCGAGCGCCTCGAGCACCGGCAGGGTGATCGGGATCCCGAGGCCCTGGAGGAGGTCCAGGGTGGCCGTCGCCCAGCCCGGCGCGTCGGTGGACTGCGGGGAGGGCCACAGCGTCACGACGAGGACGGCGGCGAGGTAGGCGGCGAACGTCCACGTCAGCAGGCGCATCCCCGCAGCGTACGGGGGCGGGTGCGGCCCGAGCCGGGACCCGCGGGACGGCCACGCTCCCTCCACCGTTCCCCCTCCGGCACGCTCTACGCAGTCGTCTCGCCGAGCGTGTGGGGCGGAGCCTCGGTTCACTGGGCGCCATGGTCTCCCTCGGTTTTCACGCGTCCCACGAGCAGATCGCGCCGGGCCCCCTCCTGGGTGCCGCGCGTCGCGCCCAGGAGGTGGGGTTCGACGTCGCGATGTGCTCGGACCACCTCGCGCCCTGGAGCGTGCGGCAGGGCGAGTCGGGTCACTCCTGGTCCTGGCTCGGCGCCGCGCTGGCCAGCACCGACCTGCCGTTCGGCGTCGTCACCGCGCCCGGCCAGCGCTACCACCCCGCGGTGGTCGCGCAGGCGATCGCGACGCTCGGCCAGATGTTCCCCGGCCGGTTCTGGGCCGCGCTCGGCTCCGGCGAGGCGATGAACGAGCACGTCACGGGCGACCCGTGGCCCACCAAGGCCGACCGGGACGCCCGCCTGCGCGAGTGCGTGGACGTGATCCGCGCGCTCCTCGCGGGCGAGGAGGTCACGCACCACGGGCACGTCACCGTGGACCGTGCGCGCGTCTGGTCGCTGCCCGACGTCGCCCCGCGCCTCGTGGGCCCGGCCGTCACCCCGGCGACGGCACGCCGGCACGCGGACTGGGCCGACGGCCTCGTCACCGTGAACCAGCCGGTCGAGTCGCTGCGCCGCGTCGTCGGCGAGTACCGCGACGCGGGCGGGCGCGGCCCGCTCGCCCTCCAGGTGCACGTCGCGTGGGGCGACGACGACGAGGCGGCCTTCGCCGTCGCGCACGACCAGTGGCGCTCCAACCTGCTGCCGCCGAGCGTGAGCTGGCACCTCGAGACCCCGGAGCAGTTCGACGCGGTCGCGGACCTCGTGCGCCCCGAGGAGGTGCGCGGGACGGTCCTCGTCGAGCACGACGCGCAGCGGTTCGCGGACCGTGTCGCCGAGCTCGCGGCGTGCGGGTTCGACGAGGTGTACCTGCACCACGTGGGGCAGGAGCAGGACGCGTTCCTCGACGCGGCGGGCGGGACGCTGCTGCCGCTCCTGCGGTCGGCGACCGCGACGGCCGAGGGAGGTGCGGCATGAGGATCAGCGACACCGGCGACCTGTGGTGGAAGAACGCGGTGATCTACTGCCTGGACGTCGAGACGTTCATGGACTGGGACGACGACGGCGTGGGCGACTTCGCCGGGTTGGTGCAGCGCCTCGACCACCTCGCCGACCTCGGGGTCACGTGCCTGTGGCTCATGCCGTTCTACCCGACGGCCGACCGCGACGACGGGTACGACATCACCGACTTCCTGGCGGTCGACCCGCGGCTCGGCGACGTGGGCGACCTCGTCGAGCTGATCCGGACGGCGCACGACCGCGGCATCCGGGTCATCGCCGACCTCGTGGTCAACCACACGTCCGACCGGCACCCGTGGTTCAAGGCCTCGCGGTCGAGCACGGACAACCCGTACCGCGACTTCTACGTGTGGCGCGCCGACGAGCCGCCGCCCACGAAGGACCAGGTGATCTTCCCCGACCAGGAGGAGGGCATCTGGACGAAGGACGAGCGCACCGGCGAGTGGTACCGGCACCGCTTCTACCGCCACATGCCGGACCTCAACACCGCCAACCCGCACGTCCGGGACGCGATCGCGAAGACGATGGGCTACTGGATCCAGCTCGGGCTGTCGGGGTTCCGCGTCGACGCCGTCCCGTTCTTCCTCGGGGACGCGGCGGCGAACCCGTCGGACGAGATCGAGGACCCGCACGACTTCCTGCGCGCGCTGCGCTCGTTCCTCTCGCGCCGCACGGGCGACTCGATCCTCATGGGCGAGGTCAACCTGCCGTTCGAGGAGCAGCGCCTCTACTTCGGCGACGACGGGGAGGGCGACGGGAGCGAGTCCGGCCCGTCGAGCTCGGAGCTGACGCTCCAGTTCGACTTCAACGGCATGCAGGCGCTGTACCTGTCGCTCGCGCGGCACGACGCCGGGCCGCTCGCCGCGTCGCTCGCCTCGCGCCCCCCGATCCCGCACGACGCGCAGTGGGCGACGTTCGTGCGCAACCACGACGAGCTCACGCTCGACAAGCTGTCCGACGACGAGCGCCAGGAGGTCTTCGCGGCGTTCGGGCCCGAGGAGGACATGCAGCTCTACGGGCGCGGGCTCCGGCGCCGGCTCCCGCCCATGCTGGGCGGTGACCCGCGGCGCGTGCGGATGGTGTACTCGCTGCTCTTCGCGCTCCCGGGGACCCCCGTCCTCTACTACGGCGAGGAGATCGGCATGGGCGAGAACCTCGCGGCCGACGGCCGGCTCGCCGTGCGCACCCCCATGCAGTGGACGTCGGAACCGAACGGCGGGTTCTCACGTGCGCCGGCGCGCCGGCTCGCCGGGCCCGTTCCCGGCGACGGCTACGCGCCCGAGCACGTCAACGTCGCGGACCAGCGGCGCGACCCCGACTCGCTGCTGACCTTCGTGCGCCTGCTCGCGCACCGCTACCGCGAGTGCCCCGAGCTCGGCTGGGGCGACGTCGACGTGCTCGACCAGCCGGAGCCGTCCGTCCTCGCGCTGCGCAGCACGTGGCAGGAGGCGTCGATGGTCACCGTCCACAACCTGTCCCCCGACCCGGTCGTGGTCCGGCTCGCGCTCGACGACCTGCCCGCCGAGGCGCGCCTGGTCGACCTGCTCGACGCGGACGACGTCGAGCCGGACCCCGACGGGAGCGCCGAGGTCCGGCTCGACGGCTACGGCTACCGCTGGCTGCGCGTCACGCACCCGGGCTCGCGCCGGCTCCTGTGAGCCGGTGGCCGGTCGTCAGTCGTCGTGGCTCGGCTCGTCCGGGCCGACGGGCCGGCCCGGCGACGACGGCCAGTCGGGCGGCGAGTCGGGGGTCGGGTCCGAGGGTCGCGGCTCGCCGGGGACCGGGTCCGCGTGGCTCGGGTCGCGCGGCGGCTCCGACGGGTCCGGGGGCGGTCCCGGGGACTTCGGCGGCTCGACCGTGGGCTCGACCGGAGGGACCGGCTCCGTGCCCGGCTCGTCAGGGTTCGTGGTCATGGCTGCACCTCCGTGCTGCTCGGTACGGCTCCTCGGGACGCCCGCGGCGTCCCTCCTCGACGCTAGGCGCGCCGCGCCCCGCTCGCGCGCGGCGGGGCCGCCGCTCGTCCCCCCATGGGGACGGGTGCCCATGGCCGGCCCGAGCCGGTGGTGCCTACGATCCGGACGTCCGTCGTCACGACTGTCCGCCGCTCCGGACGGAGCGGCCCCTGGAAGGAGCACGCATGAGGACTCGTCAGCTCGTCGCTACCGCCGTCACGGCCGGCGCCCTGGTGCTCGGGACCGCGATCGGTGCCTCCGCGGGCACCTCCGGCACCGTGTACAGCGCCGGCAGCCCGTACTACGCGAGGGCGACGTTCGCCCCCAACGACCCGGGGCGCCACAGCGCGTACGTCGCCGTCGTCGACAACCGCAAGGACGGCGCCAGCGCCGTCGCGCAGGTCCGGTTCGACGGGACGACGAAGACCGTCCGTGCGAGCGACGGGGTCGGCTCGAGCGTGTACTGGTACTCGGGCGGCATGTCGACGGGGAAGTCCGTGTCGGTCCGTGCGTGCCGGCAGGACCTCTCGGCGGGCGGCCCGATCAAGGACTGCGGCGCCTGGCGGACCTTCGTCGCGTGACCCGGTCGCCCGGCCGGTCACGGCCGGCGCGGGGCGGCCGTGACCGGCGGCGGCCTACCCTGGGGACGTGACGTCGTTCGCCTCGGACAACTACTCCCCCGCCCACCCCGACGTCCTCGCCGCGCTCGCCGCGGCGAGCGCCGGTCACGCGATCTCGTACGGCGAGGACCCGTGGACCGCGCGCCTCCAGGACGCCGTGCGGTCCCGCTTCGGCCCGGACGCCACGGCCTACCCGGTGCTCACCGGGACGGGCGCGAACGTCGTCGCGCTCATGGCGATGCTGCCGCGCTGGGGTGCGGTCGTCGCGACCGAGCACGCGCACCTCAACACCGACGAGAACGGCGCGCCCGAGCGCGTCGGCGGGGTCAAGGTGCTCGCCGTCCCGGCGCCGGACGGCAAGCTCACGCCCGACGCCGTGGAGCGGTTCGCGGGCGACCTCGGCGACCCCCACCGCGCGCAGCCGCTCGTCGTGTCGCTCACGCAGTCGACCGAGCTCGGCACGCTCTACACGCCCGCCGAGATCCGCGCTGTGGCCGACGCCGCGCACGCCCGCGGCATGCGCGTGCACCTCGACGGCTCGCGCCTCGCGAACGCCGCCGCGGCGCTCGACGTCCCGCTGCGCGCGCTGACCACGGACGCGGGCGTGGACGTGCTGTCGTTCGGCGGCACCAAGAACGGGCTCGCGCTCGGGGAGGCGGTCGTCGTGCTCGACCCGTCGGCCGTCGACGGCGTCGAGTTCGTGCGCAAGGCGACGATGCAGCTCGCGTCGAAGATGCGCTACGTCTCCGCGCAGCTCCTCGCGCTGTTCGAGCCGGTGGGCGACGTCGTCGCCGAGGTGGACGAGATCGCGAACGAGGACGAGCTGTGGCTGCGCAACGCACGGCACGCCAACGCGATGGCCGGGCGCCTGCGCGCCGGGCTCGCGGACGTCGTCGTCCCCGCCGCGCTCGGACCCGACGACGCCGTCCCCGCGCCGACGTCGGGCCTCGCCTTCACGCAGCCCACGCTCGTCAACGCGGTCTTCGCGACGCTCCCCCGCGCCGCCGTCGAGCGCCTGCGCGAGCGGCACCGCTTCTACGACTGGGGGCCGGGCGAGTCGCCCGACCGGGTCGAGGTCCGCTGGATGTGCGCGTGGGACACGACCCCGGACGACGTGGACGGGTTCGTCGCGGACGTGCGCAGCGTCCTCGCGGTCGCGCGCTGACCGGGCGAGGATGGGGCCATGGCTCCCGAGACGCTCCCCACCCCTGACGACCTCGTGCACCTGCGCCGCTGCGTCGACCTCGCGCGCGAGGCGCTCGACGACGGCGACGAGCCGTTCGGCTCGCTCCTCGTCGACCGCGACCGGGTCGTGCGGTTCGAGGACCGCAACCGCGTGAAGGACGGCGACGCGACCCGGCACCCCGAGTTCGAGATCGCCCGCTGGGCCGCGGAGCACCTCACGCCCGACGAGCGGCGCGACGCGGTCGTGTACACGTCGGGCGAGCACTGCGCGATGTGCAGCGCGGCGCACGCCTGGGTTGGGCTCGGGCCGATCGTCTACGCGTCGAGCACGACGCAGCTCGTCGGGTGGCTCGACGAGTGGGGCGTGGCGCCCGGACCCGTCCGACCCCTCGCGATCGGGGACGTGGCCCCCGGCGTCGCCGTCCGCGGACCGGCGTACGAGCTCGGCGCCGAGGTCCGCGACCTGCACGCGCGGCTGCACGGGGTCCGCTGAGCGCGACCCCGACGGCGCGTCAGGCGCGGAGCGCGTCCGCGACCGTGCTCGCGACCTCCGGCAGGGCGAGGTAGCCCGCCGGGCGACCATCGTCGAGCACGACGCCCGCGGCGTGGTGCCCGGGTGCCTCGTTCGCCACGACGAGGTCCTCGATCGCGGGCGTCGCGGGGTCGAGCGGGAACGCCGCCGGCCCGAGGCCGTGGAGCGCGAGCGCGTCCCGGCGGTCGCGCACCGCGACCCAGCGCCGTACCGGGGCGGGCACGCGCAGCGCGGCGCGGGCGGCGAGGACGTCGCGGACCGCCCGGATCGCGAGCGGGGAACCGAGCGTGAGCAGCAGGGGCACGTCCCACCGTGCGGCGTCCGGGTGCTCGCGCAGCACCGAGTACGCCACGACCGACCCGAGCGAGTGGGCGACGACGACCGCCGGTCCGTCGACCGGGATCGCCGCCGCGACCGCGTCGTCGATCGTCGTGCGCACGGCGTCGTCGTGCAGGTACGCCCACACGTCGCGCGCGAGCAGCACGACGACGGCGCCGCTCAGCCCGGGCACGTACCGGTCGAGCGCCGACAGCAGCAGGTTCAGCCACGCCCCGACGTCGGCCCCGCCGTCTCCCGGCGCGGCGCCCTCCGGGCGCGCGGGCACCGTCGCGCCCGCCGCGCGCAGCACCTCCTCGGCGACGTCGGCGACGAATGCGAGCTCGGCGTCGGGCAGCGCCCGCGCGGCGTGCACCGTGACCGGCGGCGGCTCGGCGTCGCCCGCGACGAGTCCCGCGAGGGTGTCGCCGTAGAAGACGAACGACGTGTCGGCGTCGACCAGCACGAGGTCCGAGCCGGCCGCCGCGAGGCCCGCGTCCAGCACGGTGGTCCACGTGCGGTCGAGCGCGTCGGCGTCGAGGCCCTGGTTGTCGCGGCCGTGGACGAGCACGAGTCGGGTCACGCGCCCGAACCTACCGGCTGCCGGTGTCGCCCGGAGGGTCTACCGTCGGCCCCAGAAGCGAGCCCCCGAGCCCCCCGAGGTACCCATGAGCGACCCCACCCTGACCGACCACAGCACGACCGCCGAGATCCACGTCGCCCGACCCCCGCAGGTCGTGTGGGCCGAGCTCATGCACCCGAGCGCCCGCTGGATGCTCGGCATGAACGTCGAGACCGACTTCATGCCCGGCAGCCCCGTGACGTTCGAGGGCCACTACATGGGTCGCGAGTTCGCGGACTGGGGCACCGTCGTCGCGGTCGAGCGCCCGCGGCTGCTGCACTTCACGCACTTCTCCCCGACGATGGGCCTGCCCGACGTCCCGGAGAACTACCACGACATCGCCATCACGCTCGAGCCGGACGACTCCGGGACGCGCGTGCGCGTCGTCGAGCGCAACATCGAGACGGCCGAGCGTGCCGAGCGCGCGCACGCGCTGTGGAGCAAGGCGCTCGCGACGCTCGCGGGCCACGACTGAGGTCAGGGCTCGCGAGCGAGAGCCGCAGCCCTGGCACGACGACGGGCCGGTCACCCCGCGGGGCGACCGGCCCGTCGTGCGTCGTGGTGGGCGAGGACGTCCCGACCGTCAGGCGGTGCGGCCTCGTCGGGCGCGGATCGCGAGGAGCGCGGCGCCGGTCCCCATGAACAGCAGCGCGAGCGTCGTCACGAGCACCGCGTCGGTACCCGTGACCGCGAGGCCCTCGTCCTCTGCCGTGTTGGTGAGCGTCACCACCACCGTGCCATCGCCCACCGTCACCTCGGTGACCGCCGTGCCGTCCACGGTGAACGTCGGCGTGCCCCAGTCGACCCCGCCGATCTCGGGCAGGTCCGTCTCGGTGAGCCGCACGACGGTCCCGGTCGGGAGGTCCTGCGGCCCGTCGACCGCGGTCCCGTCGGCGCGGACGGTCAGCGACCCGGTGACGGGTCCGGTGGGCGAGTCGTACGCGTAGCCCACGACGAACTCCGTGGTCGCGGGGACGGCGTCGGCCGCCTCACCGGTCACCCGCTTGAGCAGCGAGAAGCCGCCCACCGCCTGGTTCGCCGTGTTCGTCGCGGTGACGAGCGTGTTCTCGCCGACTCCGACGACCACCGACTGCGGGCTGAACGTCGGCACGCCCCACGCGACGCCGGGGATGTCGGCCAGGTCCGCCTCCGTGTAGGTGACGACCGTGCCGACCGGGAGGTTCTGCGGGCCGGCGACGACCGTCCCGTCGGCCGGGACCTGGAGGTAGCCGCCGACGAGCGTGCCGTCGAGCTCGTACGAGTACGCGACGGTGAACTCGGTGTCGGCGGGCACGAGGTCCGCGCGGTCGCCGGTCACCTCCTTGGCGACGGAGAACCCGCCGACCTCGGCCACGTCCTGCGTGGTGTTGGTCAGCGTGACGAGGGTGTTCTCCTCGTCGCCGACCGTCACGGTCTCCGGCGAGAACGTCGGGGCGCCCCAGACGACGCCGTCGACCTCCGGCAGGTTGATCTCGGTGAACGTCACGACCGTCCCCACCGGGAGGTCCTGCGGGCCGTCGACGACGGTGCCGTCCGCGAGCACGGTCAGCGTCCCCGTCAGCGGGCCGTCGTACGTGAAGCCCACGGGCAGGGTCGCGGACCACTCGACGTCGAACTCCGTGCCCGGGGGCACGCTCCCGGCGAGGCTGCCCTCGACCGCCTTCGCGATCGAGAACCCGCCCGTCTGCGCGGTCGCCGTGTTCGTCACGACGACGCCCGCGACCGCGTCGCCGTCGCCGATCGTCACCGTGCCGGGCGACACGGTGGGCGTGCCCCAGTCGACGCCGGGGACGCCGGGGATCGTCTGCTCGGTGAACGTCACGACCGTGCCCTCGGGCAGGTCCTGCGGCCCGTCCACCACGGTCCCGTCCGCGAGCACGGTCACCGTGCCCGACGTCGACCCGTCGTACTCGGCGCCGTCGGGGAGCTCGGCCGTCCAGGCGACGACGAACGCGGTGCCCGGGGGCACGGCACCGGACGCGTCGCCGGCGAGGGACTTCTGCACCGCGAACCCGCCGACGGTCTCGGGCGCGTCCGCCGTGTTCGTCACGGTCACCGAGACACCGGTCGGCCCCTCGACGATCGTGACCGGGGAAGCGGGCTCGAGCGTCGGCAGCCCCCAGACGACGCCGTCGACCCCGGGCAGCGGCTGCTGCTCGGTGAGCGTCACGGTCGTGCCGACCGGCAGGTCGGTCGGGCCGTTCGCCACGGTCCCGTCCGCGAGGACGGTGAGCGTGCCCGTCGTCTCCCCGTCGTGCACGACGCCCGCGGGGACGGTCGCGGTCCAGTCGACGAGGAACGCGGTGTCACCGGGGACGGCGCCCGCCGCGCCTCCCTCGATCGCCTTCCGGACCGTGAATCCCCCGACGACGGCGTCCGCGACGTTCGTGAGAGTCACCGCGACCCCGGTCGCGCCCTCGACGATCGTGACCGGCGACGCCGGGCTGAACACCGGCTCCCCCCACTCGACGCCGTCCACCTCGGGCAGCGGCGTCCGCTCGGCGAGCGCGACGGTGGTGCCGACGGGCAGGTCGGAGGGACCGTCCGTCACGGTCCCGTCCGCGAGGACGGTCAGCGTGCCGGACAGGTCGCCGTCGTACGCGGCCCCCTCGGGGAGCCCCGCCTCCCAGTCGACCAGGAACGCGGTGTCGGCGGGGACGAGCCCTGCGGCGTCACCCGTCACGGCCTTGGCCACCGAGAACCCGCCCACCGTCGGGACGGCGCCGCCGTTCGCCGTGTTCACCACGGTCACCGTGACGGTCCGGTTCTCCTGGATCGTGAGCTGCGCGGGGTCGCCCAGCGGCTCGCCGTTCACCTGGATCACGGGCGTTCCCCACTCGACGCCCGGCACGGAAGGAAGGTCCGTCTCGGCGACCGTCACGACGGTGCCGACCGGCAGCGTCGGACCGTTCACGAGCGCGCCGCTGATCGGCACGACGAGCGTGTCGCCACCGGTCGTCCCGTCCGGCTCCTCGTACGTGTACCCGACCTCGAACGTCGTGCCGGAGGGCACGTCGGCCGCGGCCTCCCCCGTCACCGTCTTCTGGACGACGAAGCTCGCGGCCGAGGTGCAGTCGAACGGCCCCGGGCCGATCCACGGGTAGCTGTGCATCTCGAGCCCGCCCTCGACGCCGGGGTCCCCGAACGTGAGGTCGCCCCCGACCAGGACCCGGCCGTTGGTGCTCGTCATGATCGTCGCGTCCGCGACCGGGGCGAGGATGGTCCCGAGGAACTGGTCCGCCCGTCCCAGCGCCAGCTCCGGGGTCGACTCGAAGTTCCACAGCGTGCGCGCCGCCCAGTCGCCGAAGCGCGGGTTGGAGTTGAAGTCGTTGATGAACGGCGAGCCGTTGCCCTCCCAGTAGTTCGGGCTGAGGCTCACGGGCGCGGAGCCGACCACGTTGATCGCCACGGCGACACCCTCCGGGATGTTCGCGAACACGACCTCCCTGACCCCGGCCAGCTCGGACGCACCGACGGTGAACACCTGCGGGTCGTCCGCGCCGGAGCCGGTGAAGGTCACGCGGTTGCCCGCGACGACTCCGGCCGCCGTCGTCGGCCATCCGGCGATCGTCACCGACGCGTCGGCGATGACGTCGCCGAAGCCGGCCCAGTCCGCGACCGCCGCCGGACCCATGCCCTCGGTGACGGGTGCGTCCGCGCCCGGCGTCGTCCCGGCCGTCGAGAGCGTGCCCCCGCCCGTGACCGTGCCACCGACGTTCACGGCGCCGCCGTTCGGGAGCGTCGAACCGACCGTGACACCTGTCCCGGCCGCGATCCCGAGCCCGCCGCCGACGGCGAGCATCACCGCGCCGTCGGGCGGCGTGATCTGCGAGCCGGCGCCCACCGCACCGATGCTGAAGTTGCCCGGTGCGTCGATGGTCGCCTCCCCGGCGACGACCAGGAGCCCCTCGGACTCGGCGGCGCTCGCCGTGGCCCGATAGTCACCGCCGCTGTACACCGTGACGTTGCTGTCGGTGAAGAGGGGCGGGGTCTGACCGATGTTGGGCATGTCGCCGGGGTCCGGGCAGAACCCGAGCGCCGCCGAGGCCGGCCGGGCCTGCGGCCCCGAGACGAGGACCACCGCCCCGACGAGGGCGAGGACGGCGGCGATCGTCGCTGCGACGACGCGACGCGTGCGATCCCCCAGGGCGACGCTGCGGGCGGGTGGGCGACGGGTCATGCCTGGCTCCAAGGTCGGACGATGCGGCACGACCCGATCGGGCCCCACCTCTCACGAACGAGACGTCCCCCCGCCAGGATCATGACGGGAAGACCGAGGTGACGCGCGTCATACCCGCGGTCACGGTCACTGCGCGACGCGCGCGCGACCGTGAGGTCCGGTGCGACGGAGCGGGCTACGGTGGCCGCTGGAGGTGCCCGCCCTGTGACCACCCGCGCCCGGACCACCTGGATCGTCGTCGCCGTCGTCACCACGCTCGCCGCCGTCGCAGCGGTCGCGTGGTACCTCACCCGCCCGAGCCCCGCTCCGACCCCGTCGCCGTCGAGCGCGCCGAGCGCCTCGCCCGAGCCGTCGCCCGCTCCCCCGACGCCGTCCACCCCGCCCGAGGACCCGCTGGCCGGGTGGACGCTCGAGCAGAAGGTCGGCCAGCTGTTCATGGTCGGCGTCGACGTGAGCGGCCCGCAGCAGGTGAGCTACGACGCGGTGTCGCAGCTCCACGTCGGCAACGTGTTCCTCGCCGGACGGTCGCAGGCGGGCACCGGACCGACGGCGGACCTCGTCGCGGGGTTCACGGCGCTCGTCTCTCCGGAGACCACGAACGGCACGCCGCTGTTCGTCGCGACCGACCAGGAGGGGGGCTACGTCCAGGTGCTGCGCGGCCCGGGGTTCTCGCAGATCCCGACGGCCACGGACCAGGCGGGGCTCGACCCCGCGGCGCTCCGGGCCGACGCGACGACCTGGGGCGGTGAGCTCGCCGCCGCGGGCGTGAACCTCAACCTCGCCCCCGTCATGGACCTCGTGCCCGAGGGGACGGCCGCGCAGAACCCGCCGATCGGGTACTTCGAGCGGAACTACGGCTTCACGCCCGAGGTGGTGACCTCCCACGCGAACGCGTTCAGCGCCGGGATGGAGGCGTCCGGCGTGGACGTGACGATCAAGCACTTCCCCGGCCTGGGGCGCGTCACCGAGAACACCGACACCGACGCGGGCGTCACGGACGACGTCACGACCCGTGACGACCCGTCCGTCGCCGTCTTCGCGTCGGGGATCGAGGCGGGCGCCGCGTTCGTCATGACGTCCACCGCGGTCTACCCGCAGATCGACGGGTCGCTGCCCGCGGCGTTCTCGCCCGTGGTCGTCGACGGGATGCTGCGCGGCGACCTGGGGTTCGACGGCGTCGTCATCACGGACGACGTGTCGGCGGCGCAGCAGGTGCAGGCGTGGTCGCCCGCCGACCGCGCCGTCCTGACGATCGACGCGGGCGGCGACATGGTGCTCGCGTCCGCCGACCCGAGCGTCGTGCAGCCCATGGT
>JAQSXO010000510.1 GCA_029256625.1 Cellulosimicrobium sp.
CCGGACGTGATCCGCGCCGTGACGGGCGAGGACGTGGGCTTCGAGGAGCTCGGCGGCGGCCTGACGCACAACGAGAAGTCGGGCGTCGCGCACTACCTGGGCAGCGACGAGGACGACGCGATCGACTACGTGCGCCACCTCGTGTCCTACCTGCCGCAGAACAACCTCTCGGACGCGCCGTCGTTCCCGCCCGAGGACGTCGAGCTCGTCGTCACGGAGGAGGACGAGGAGCTGGACGCGCTCGTCCCGGACTCGGACTCGCAGCCGTACGACATGCGCACGGTGATCGAGCACGTCCTCGACGAGGGCGCGTTCCTCGAGGTGCAGCCGCTGTTCGCGAAGAACGTCCTCGTCGGGTTCGGGCACGTGGAGGGCCAGTCGGTCGGCGTCGTCGCGAACCAGCCGCTCGCGATGGCGGGCACGCTCGACATCGACGCCGCGGAGAAGGCGGCCCGGTTCGTGCGCACGTGCGACGCGTTCAACATCCCCGTGCTCACGCTCGTGGACGTCCCGGGCTTCCTGCCGGGCGTCGACCAGGAGCACCAGGGCATCATCCGCCGTGGCGCGAAGCTCATCTACGCCTACGCCGAGGCCACGGTCCCGCTCGTCACGGTCATCACGCGCAAGGCGTACGGCGGCGCGTACATCGTCATGGGGTCCAAGCAGCTCGGGGCCGACGTCAACCTCGCGTGGCCCACGGCGCAGGTCGCCGTCATGGGCGCGGGCGGCGCCGTGAACATCCTGCAGCGCGCGGCGCTCAAGCGGGCGGCCGACGCGGGCGACGACGTCGAGGCGGAGCGAGCGCGCCTCGTCGCCGAGTACGAGGACGCGATCGTCAACCCGTGGGACGCCGCGGAGCGCGGCTACGTGGACGCGGTGATCCGCCCGTCCGAGACCCGCGTGCAGGTCGTGCGGGCGCTGCGGGCGCTGCGCACCAAGCGCGCGAGCCTGCCCCCCAAGAAGCACGGCAACATCCCGCTGTGACCGCGAGCCGGCACGAGCACCCGACGAACCTCGCGAGGGAGGACCAGGAATGAGCCACGACGACGCCACGCACGGCCCCGTCCCGCTCGGGTCGGTGGACCCGGCGCCGCTGCACGCCGCGGTCGACGCGCTCACCGCGGCGCTGCACGAGTACGTCGAGACCGCGGTCGGGGTGCGGGCCGAGTTCGGGGCGTCCGAGGCGGACGAAGACCCGCGCGTGCTCGCGCTCGAGGGCCGCATCGGCGCGCTCAACGCCCGCCTGTTCGACGAGCTGCACGGCGCGCTGGGCATCCACGCCGACCTCACGACGTCGGTCTGGGACCCGGGCGCCGACGAGGAGGTCGACGACGACGCGTCGCCGGCGGACGTCCAGGACGACACCTTCACCCTCGACTACGTCGTCATGACGCACCCCGGTGGGCCGGAGCTCGACGACGTCGTCGGGCTGCTCGACCGGTGGGGGCACGAGGCGCGCGAGCGTCTGGTCGAGGCCGGATACGCCGTGCCCGAGTGGGGCGTGGGCCGCGGGGCCGACGACCACGACCACGACGAGGACGACGAGTGAGCACCCCCCGCCCCGACGCCCCGAGCGTCCGCGTCGTCCGCGGCGCGCCCGACGAGCTCGAGGTCGCCGCGCTCGTCGCGGGCCTGGCCGCGGCCGCCGCGGCGGACGGTCTGCCCGACGACGTCGCGCCCGTCGACGAGTGGACCAACCGCACGCGCGGGCTGCGCGGGACCGGCGACGGCGCGACCGCGAAGAGCTTCGGCGGGCGATCCGGCCGGCACAACGCCGACTCGTGGCGCTGGAGCCTGCGGTCGTGAGCACGCCGATCGCGTCGCCGCGCGTGCGCCGCCTGCCCGAGCGCGCGGTGCTCGTCGAGCTGCCGACCTCCGCCGACGCGGTCGAGGCAGACCCGGGGACGCTGCCGACGGTCGCGCCGGTCCCGGCGTGGCGGCGCTGGGCCTGGGCCGTGGCGTTCGTGCCGACCGTCGCGCTGCTCGTCTACCAGCGCCTCGCCGGCGGTCGCGGGTGGTCCGTCCCGGACGCCGTCGTGGTCGTGGCGACCGTCGGCCTGCTCGTCACGGCGCTCCTCGCGCTCGTGCGGTACCTGGACGACCGGGCCGCGGCCGGGCTCGCGCGCGGGCGGGACGCGCTGCTCGCCGCGCCGGTCCGCGCGACCGGCACCCTCCTGCTCCCGGGCGGCGGTGCCGCGGGCTCGACGGGGGCGTCGGGCACGGCGGAGGGGACGGAGACGAGCACCGGGGCGACCGTGCCCGACGTCCTGCGGACGACGCTGGTCGTGACCACCGCGTCCGGTGCGAGGACCGCGCGGCCCGCCCGCGTCGCCGTCCCCGCGGGCGTGGCGGGGCCGCGCCCCGGCGACCCGGTCGCCGTGTGGCACGCCGCGGACGACACGGACGCGACGGGGGTGCTCCTGGTGCGCTACCACCGGGCCTGGGCGGACGACCTCGCGGCGGCGCTGCGGGCCCGGTCCGACGCGCCGACCTCCCCCGACGCGAGCGCGCGCGAGCCCGGCGAGGACCCCGGGAATCCGGCAGACCGCGGACCCGGTGCCGAGTAGTCTCGTCCGGGTGAGCGACACCACCACCACACCCGCCGGCGCATCCGCCGGGACCCCTGACCGCACACCCACGCCGATCGACGCCGTCGCCGAGGCCTACGTCACGCGGATCGCCGAGCTCGACCCGATCGCCGCGACCGCGATGGGCCTGTCCGGC
>JAQSXO010000511.1 GCA_029256625.1 Cellulosimicrobium sp.
GGAAGCGCGCGGCCCAGTCGAGGTACTCGAGCGTCGACGTCGTGCGGCCTGCCAGGTCGTCGAACGTCACCCACAGCTCGCCCTCGCGGCCTTCGTCGCCCGCGCGCACCGCGGTGACCTCGAACGACCTGGTTCCCGTGCGGACGACCGCCCGCGCTCCCCGGGCCGGGGCGACGAGCCCATGCTCGGCGAGCTGCGCCGTCGTGCCGGGACGGAGCCACGCCCCCGCGGCGAAGCCGCCGCGGCCGCGCCCGCCGAGCGTCCGGTAGTCCGTGGGTCCGGCGAGCTCGACGACGTCGAGGTGCGCGCGCAGGAGCGCGATGCCCGGCTCGGCGACGTGGTGCCACAGCGGGTTCGGCAGGAGCGTGCCGGGTTCGTAGTTCGACGTCGCGAGCACGACGACGCCCGCCGCGAACGCGCGGCGCAGGAGCCGGGTGAGCAGGGTCGCGTCGCCGGTGTCGTGGAGGTGCAGCTCGTCGAGGTACAGCAGCGTCGTCCCGCGCAGGAGGTCGTCGATCGCCGCGTCGACCGTCCCGGGCCGTGGCTCCGGCGGGTCCTCCGGCGCGACGGGCGGTGCCGGCTCCGGGGCGGACGCCGCGGCGCGGGTGCGCCACCCGCGCGTCGGGCCGCCCTGCCCGACGACGGCCCGCGCCCCGGCGGGCACGCTCGTCCGGTGGGCGTGGATCGCCGCGTGCAGCTCGCGGAACAGGGCGTACACGTGCACCCGTCGGATCGACCCCTCGGGCAGCTCACGGACGAGCGCCGCGACGAACGCGCCCGCGAGCCACGACTTGCCCCGGCCCGCGGGACCCCAGACGTACAGGCCGCGGGCGGGGCGGCGTCGGCCCCGCGCGAGCTCGTCCCCGAGCCGGACGAGCCGGTCGAGCAGCGCGGACTGGTCCGCGTCGAGCGCGAACCTCTCGCGCAGGGCCGCCGCCTCGACCGCGCGTCGGACGCGGTCGAGGCGGCGGCTGGTCACCGGGTCAGCCTAGGCGCGGCGACCGCGCAGGGCCTTGACCCAGACGTCGACGACGTCCCAGGCCGCGATGACGACGGTCGCTGCGATGATCCCGTTCGAGAGCCACGTGAGCGAGTCGCCGCCCGTGACCTCGAGGAACGCGGGGTTCACGAGGCGGTCGGCGCTCGCGAGCCACACGACGACGCCGGCGAACAGGGCCCCGGTGACCGTGTTGACGACGGCGAGGCCGACGGTCCACCGGCCGCGTGCGTACACGAGGATCGTGAGGACGATCTCGGCCGCGACGAGCGCGACGAGCACACCGGTCCAGACCGGCCACAGGTCGGGGTGGAGCACGGGGACCGCGGTGCCGTCGGGCCCCCGGTACGTCGCGACGTTCTGGAGGAGCAGCACGGCGGCGACCAGCACGAGCAGGCCGACCGACACGACCGTGTCGACGAGCGTGACCTCGCGCGGCGCGCGCTCGGTCGGGAGACGGTCGACCGTCCACGGTCCGGTGAGCTCGTCCTGGCTCCGCGGGGTGCCGTAGCGCTCCAGCAGGACGAAGACGAGGGTCGTCCAGAACGCGATCTGCAGGGCGACCGAGGCGGTCGTCCAGATGCCGCTCCAGATCGCCGACCCGACGGCGCCGCCGTCGACGAGGTCCGTGGTGAGCACGATCGCCCCGGGGACGAGGCTGACCCAGAGCAGCACCTTGAGGAGGCGCAGCCAGTCGAGGTAGAGCCTCGGGCCGATGAGGTAGAGCGGACGGCCCGCGAGGTCGGCAGCGAGGCGGTCCGGGTCGCCGAGGTCGTTGAGGACGTCGGTCTCGGCCAGGGCCGGGTCGGTGCCGGCCTCGACCTTGGCCTCGACGGCGTCCGCGACGGACGCGCGGAGCTCCTGCTCCAGGTCGGCGTGCTGGTCCGCGGGGACGCGGCGCAGCGTGGCGGCGACGTAGCGGTCGGTGAGCGTCATGACGTGCCTTCCTGGGAGTCGATGGTCTGGAGGCTCCGGGCGATCGCGAGCCACTCGTCGAGCAGGTCGCGGGCGAAGCGCTCGCCCGCGGGGGAGGTCCGGTAGAACTTGCGCGGCCGCGCCTCGTCGGTGTTCCACTCGCTCACGAGGAGGCCCTGCTTCTCGAGCCGGCGCAGGAGCGGGTAGAGCGTGTTGGCGTCGACGGGGACGCCCGCCGTGGCGAGCGCCTCGAGGAGCCCGTAGCCGTAGCCGGGCGTGCGCAGCAGCAGCAGGCTCGCGACGACGACGGAGCCGCGACGCACCTCCTGGCTGTGCCCGGCGAAGATCTCGGGATCGGTCATGTCTCACACCATAGTGTGTGTCACACACTATGCGCAAGAGACACATCATCGTGCCGAGCCGAGAGCGCTAGACTGGAACGGTTCCAGAGAAGAGTGCGTCGTACCTGCCGCGGGAGGCCGAGTGACCGACCTGATCGACACCACCGAGATGTACCTGAAGTCGATCTACGAGCTGCAGGAGGAGGGGATCCCTCCGCTGCGCGCGCGGATCGCGGAGCGCCTCGGGCACTCGGGGCCGACCGTCTCCCAGACCGTGGCGCGCATGGAGCGCGACGGTCTCGTCGTCGTCGGCGGCGACCGTCAGCTCGAGCTCACGCCCCTCGGGCAGCAGACGGCGGTGCGTGTCATGCGCAAGCACCGCCTCGCCGAGCGGCTCCTCACCGACGTCATCAAGCTCGACTGGGAGCAGGTGCACACCGAGGCCTGCCGCTGGGAGCACGTG
>JAQSXO010000512.1 GCA_029256625.1 Cellulosimicrobium sp.
CCCGAGCCGGACTCCCCGGTCGAGTACGACAGCATCGCGACCCGCTGGTCGACGCCGAACTGCTGCGCCGTCGCCGCGGAGGAGATCGCGATGTCCGCGAGCTGCTCCGCCGTCGGGTCGGGGATGACCGCGCAGTCGCCGTAGACGAGCACGCGGTCCTGGAGGCACATGAGGAACACCGACGACACCACGGACACGCCCGGCTGCGTCTTGATGATCTCGAACGAGGGCTTGATGGTGTGCGCCGTCGTGTGCTTCGCACCCGAGACCATGCCGTCGGCGAGGCCGAGGTGGACCATCATCGTGCCGAAGTAGGACACGTCCTGGACGCGCTCGCGCGCCTCCTCGAGCGTCATGCCCTTGTGCGCACGCAGGCGCTGGTACTCCGCGGCGAACCGCTCGACGAGCTCGGGGTCGTGCGGGCTGACGACGTGCGCGGCGTCGATGTCGAGGCCGAGCTCGGCCGCGCGGGCGCGGACCTTCTGCTCCTCGCCGAGGATCGTCAGCTCCGCGACCTGGCGGCCCAGGAGCGTGGACGCCGCGCGCAGGATGCGGTCGTCGTCGCCCTCGGGCAGCACGACGTGCTTGCGGTCCGCACGGGCGCGAGAGAGCAGCTCGTACTCGAACATGAGCGGCGTGACCACCTCGGGCCGCGGCACGTCGAGGCCGGCCAGGAGCGCCGCGCCGTCGACGCTCTGCTCGAACAGCGCGAGCGCCGTGTCGACCTTGCGCTGCGACTCCTTGGTCACGCGGCCTCGCGCGCTCGCGGCGGCGCTCGCCGAGCGGAACGTCCCGAGGTCGGTGCGGATGATCGGCAGGCTCGGGTCCAGGTCCGCGACGAGGCGCGCCGTGGACTCGGGCGGGAAGAACCCGCCGTTGAGGATGACGCCCGCGAGCGACGGGAAGCCCGACGCCGAGTGCGCGGCGAGCAGCCCGATGAGGATGTCCACACGGTCGCCGGGCGTGATGACGACGGCGCCGTCGGTCAGGCGGTCGAGCAGGTGCTCGAACGACATGGCGCCGACGAGCAGGTCCGTCGCCTCGCGTGCGAGGAGCTCCTCCTCGCCGAACGCGAGCGTCCCGCCGACGGCCTCCATGAGGATCCGCACGGTCGGGGCGTCGAGGAACGGGTCCTCGGGCACCGCCCAGCCGGGCAGCCGGGCGCCCGGGGCGGGCTCCGCCGTCGTGCCCGACGGCGCTCCCGGCCCCGCGAGCGGCTCGCCGTCCGGGCCGAGCGCGCCGAGCAGCGTGCGCACCGCGTCGAGGTCGCCCGGCTGCACGCGGTTCGCGACGACGCCGATGGGCTGCGCGTGCTGGGAGCGCAGCTCGGCGACGCTCACCTCGATGAGGTTGCCCACGGCGTCGGGCGTGCGGCCCTTGCCGGAGACGACGAGGAGGACCGGCGCGCCGAGGTTCGCCGCGACGCGCGCGTTGAACGACAGCTCGGTCGGCCCCGCGACGTCGGTGTAGTCCGTCCCGACGACCACGACGAAGTCGCACTGGCGCGCGACCTCGTGGTAGCGCGCCACGATCTGCGACAGCGCGCCCTCGGGGTCGGCGTGGACGTCCTCGTACGTGACGCCGATCGCCTGCTCGGCGGTCACGTCCACGCCGTCGTGCGCGAGCAGGAGCTCGAGCACGTAGTCCTGCACGTCCGGGCCGGCGGCCCGGGTGACCGGCCGGAAGACCCCGACCCGCTGGACCTTGCGGACCAGCAGGTCGAGGACCCCCAGCGCGATCGTGGACTTGCCCGTCTCGCCCTCGGGCGAGGTGATGTAGATGCTGCGAGCGGTGTCGCTCACTCGTTGTCTCCTCCGGTGTCCTGCACGGCGGCGCTCGCGCCGTTGTACTGCGGGCCACCCTCCTCGGTCGCCGTCTCGCCGACGTCCGGCCACACCCAGTCGCGCACCTCGGGGATGTCCTCCCCGTGCTCGCGGGTGTACTGCCGGGCCGCCAGACGCGCGTCGACCATCTCCTGGCGCAGACCCGCGTAGGTCGAGCGCAGGGACGGCACGCGGTCGATGACGTCGACCACCAGGTGGTAGCGGTCGATGTCGTTGAGCATGGCCATGTCGAACGGGGTGGTGGTGGTGCCCTCCTCCTTGTAGCCGCGCACGTGGATGTTCGCGTGGTTGGTGCGGCGGTACGTGAGGCGGTGGATCAGCCACGGGTAGCCGTGGTAGTTGAAGATGACGGGCTTGTCGGCCGTGAAGAGCGTGTCGAAGTCCTTGTCCGACAGCCCGTGCGGGTGCTCGTTCTCGTCCTGGAGCCGCATGAGGTCCACGACGTTGACGACCCGAACCTTGAGGTCGGGGATGCGTCGGCGCAGGATGTCCGCCGCGGCGAGCACCTCGAGCGTCGGCACGTCGCCCGCGGAGCCGAGGACCACGTCGGGGTCCTCGCCCTCGACCTCGGTGCCGGCCCACTCCCAGATGCCGAGCCCGCGCGTGCAGTGCGCGATCGCCTGCTCCATGGACAGGAACTGCGGCGCCGGCTGCTTGCCCGCGACGACGACGTTCACGTACTGGCGCGAGCGCAGGCAGTGGTCGTAGGTCGAGAGGAGCGTGTTCGCGTCCGGCGGCAGGTACACGCGGACGATCTCGGCCTTCTTGTTCACGACGTGGTCGATGAAGCCCGGGTCCTGGTGGCTGAAGCCGTTGTGGTCCTGGCGCCACACGTGGCTCGAC
>JAQSXO010000513.1 GCA_029256625.1 Cellulosimicrobium sp.
GCGGGGAGGACGGCGGGGTCGAGGGTGACCAGGGAGAACTCGCTGGCCACGAAGACGGCGGTGCCTGCGGTGAGGAGCACCCCGAGCGCGACCATGACCCAGTCGCCTACCACGAGGTGCTCCACCGATATCGGGAGGTGCTCTTCATCGTGCCGACGATGCTAGCGCCCGCTCCCCCCGGGCCGCCCTGCCGCGCGGCGCCCGGCTGCCGGGCGGCCGCGAAATCCGGCCGACCTGGGCCGACGTGTGCCACGCTGTATCCCATGGCAGATCCGAGGGCAGCGAGCGCATCACCGACCGGCCCGGGCGCCGGTCCCGTCCCGGGCCGCGGGCCCGTGCCCACGACGGCGCCCCTGGCCGGCGGCACCCCGCAGCAGACGGCCACGGTCCTCGTCGTCGAGGACGAGCCCGCCATCGCCACCGCGATCGCGCAGCGGCTGAGCGCGGAGGGGTGGCGCGTCGAGGTCGCGCGCGACGGGCTGTCCGGCGTCGACGCCGCGACGCGGCTGCGCCCGGACGTCATCGTGCTCGACGTCATGCTGCCCGGCATCGACGGCCTCGAGGTGACCCGGCGCATCCAGGCCGAGCAGCCCGTGCCGATCCTCATGCTCACCGCGCGCGACGACGAGACGGACATGCTCATCGGCCTCGGCGTGGGCGCCGACGACTACATGACGAAGCCCTTCTCGATGCGCGAGCTCGTCGCCCGCATCAAGGCGCTGCTGCGCCGCGTCGACCGCGCCACGCAGGCCGCGAGCGCAGCCCCGACCGACCCGCCCATGACGGTGGGCGACGTGACGATCGACAAGGCGCAGCGCCGTGTCTACCGCGCGGGCGACGAGGTCCACCTCACGCCCACCGAGTTCGAGCTCCTCGTCATGCTGGCGAGCTCGCCCAAGACGGTGCTCACGCGCGAGCGCCTCCTCGCGGAGGTCTGGGACTGGGCGGACGCGAGCGGCACGCGCACCGTCGACTCGCACATCAAGGCGCTGCGCCGCAAGCTCGGCGCCGACCTGATCCGCACGGTGCACGGCGTGGGCTACGCGTTCGAGCCGCCCGTCGGATGACCTCCTCCCCTGCCGACCCGGCCGACGGCGCGGGCCCGGGCCGGACCCCGGGCGGGTCGGCGAGCGCTCCCGGGCGGAACGGCGTGCACCGGGCGCACACGATCCGCCCCCACCTGCCCGACGTCCGGCCGCTCGACTCGTTCCGCTCGCTGAAGATCAAGCTCGGCGTGCTCGTGGCCGCGACCGTCACGCTCGCCGTCCTCATCACGTGGATCGGGCTCCAGAACCAGCTCGGGCCGTCGCGCACGTTCCCGCTCGCGATCGTCCTGTCGCTCCTGCTCACGCAGCTGCTCGCGCGGGGCATGACGTCGCCGCTGCGCGAGATGACGGCGGCGGCGCGCGCGATGGCCGACGGCGACTACACGCGACGTGTCCGCGCGACGAGCCGCGACGAGGTGGGCCAGCTCGCCGTCGCCTTCAACGTCATGGCGGAGGACCTCGCGACGAGCGACCAGGTGCGCCGCGAGCTCATCGCGAACGTGTCGCACGAGCTGCGGACGCCGATCGCGGCGCTCCAGGCGCAGCTCGAGAACGTCGTCGACGGGGTCACGCAGCCGACCCCCGCGACGATGGAGATGGCGCTGGCGCAGACCGAGCGCCTCACACGGCTCGTCTCCTACCTCCTGGACCTGTCGCGCATCGAGGCCGGCGCGGCGGCGCTCAACATCACCGAGATCGACGTGGGCGACTTCCTCGAGGAGAACGCCGAGGCCGTGTCGATGGTGGAGGCGGCGAAGCAGCTCCGGTACGTCGTGGACGTCACGCCGCCCGACCTCGTGCTCGAGGCGGACCGGGAGCGCCTGCACCAGGTGGTGACGAACCTCCTGCAGAACGCGATCCGTCACTCGCCCCAGGGCGGCGAGATCCGGCTCGAGGCGTACCCCGTGGACGACGACGTCGTGCTCGAGGTCGTGGACGAGGGGCCGGGGATCGCGAAGGAGGACCGCGAGCGCATCTTCGAGCGCTTCGCCCGGGCGAGCGCGACCGGCGCCCACACGACGACCGGCGGCTCGACGGGCGGGACGGGGATCGGCCTGGCGATCGTCCGGTGGGCGATCGACCTGCACGGGGGACGGATCGAGGTCGCGGACTCGCGCACCGGCGCGACGATGCGCGTCACGCTCCCGGCGCACGCCCGCCCCGTCGTGCCCGACCCGCTCGACGACGACCCTGCCGCCGGCGCCGGGGACCCGACGGCGCGCTGAGCGGCCCCTGACGGCGCGGCCCGCGGAGGCGAGGCCGAGGTGAGATCCGTCACACCGCGAGCGGCGGATACCTCGGGATGGCCTGGAATTCCGCGATCTTGCCCTCCGTCGAGGTCCGCGTGGGGTCGCGTTTGCCTGGCACAGACGCGGCGTGAAGAACCCGCGAACAGGCCGCGCGCGAACGCCCCACGCAGCCCCCTGGGCCGCCGTCGAGGGCCTAGGCTGGAGTGGTCCGGAATCCGGACGAGTCTGTGCCGACGTCGGGCGTCACGCCTCCCGCGTGCCGTCACGCGCCTGCTCGCAGACTGTGACCGACAGCGACCTGTGTGTGAAAGTGGGCGATCCTCGCGTGTCCCCGAAGGCTGAGTCAGAGGCGATCAGCGACGCAAGCTCAAGAACGCGGTGGACCCCGCGTGGTGGGACTTCTTCGAGGACTACCGTCCGGCGGAGCGTGCCGAGACAGCCACGACGACGGCGGACGCGCCGGCCGCGCCCGTGAACGGCGCTCCCGCGGCACCCGCCGCGCCACCCGCAGCTCCCGCCGCACCGGCCGCGCCCGCCGCCGTGACGGACGGCTCGGCCGCCGCCGAGGCGGCACAGCGCGTCAAGCCCCCGAAGCTGCCGGCCGACCCCGAGGTCAACGCCGCCGCCGAGGCGGTCCGGGCGACGCGCCCCGTCGCGACCGCCCAGCCCGCCACCGCGCCCTACGCGCAGGTACCGGCCCGCAAGGTCGCCGGCGCTCCCGCGCCGGAGGCCGAGGCCACGGACGACGTGCAGAAGCTCCGCGGTCCCGCGGCGCGCGTCGTGACGAACATGGAGGCCAGCATCCAGGTGCCGACGGCGACGTCGGTCCGCGCGGTGCCGGCCAAGCTCATGGTCGACAACCGCATCGTCATCAACAACCACCTGGCGCGCGGCCGCGGCGGCAAGATCTCCTTCACGCACCTCATCGGGTTCGCTCTCGTCGAGGCGCTGGCCGACATGCCGGTGATGAACGCGAGCTACACGCAGCTCGACGGCAAGCCCGCGGTCAACCAGCCCGCGCACGTCAACTTCGGCCTCGCGATCGACCTGGCCAAGCCGGACGGGTCGCGCCAGCTCCTCGTGCCGAGCATCAAGAAGGCCGAGACGATGGACTTCGCCCAGTTCTGGGCGGCCTACGAGGACCTCGTGCGCCGGGCGCGCGGCGGCAAGCTGGGCGTGGACGACTTCGCCGGCACGACGATCTCGCTGACCAACCCCGGCGGCATCGGCACCGTGCACTCGGTCCCCCGCCTCATGTCGGGCCAGGGCACGATCATCGGCGTCGGCGCGATGGACTACCCCGCCGAGTTCGCGGGCGCGTCCACCGAGCGCCTCGCGCGCCTGGGCATCTCGAAGGTCCTGACGATCACGTCGACCTACGACCACCGCATCATCCAGGGCGCGCAGTCGGGCGAGTTCCTGCGGATCCTGTCGCAGAAGCTCCTCGGCGAGGACGGCTTCTACGACCGCGTGTTCGCCGCGCTGCGCATCCCCTACGAGCCGGTGCGCTGGGTCCGCGACAACACGACGGACGCGGAGATCGAGGCGGCCAAGCCCGCGAAGATCGCGGAGCTCATCCACTCCTACCGCTCGCGCGGGCACCTCATGGCGGACACCGACCCGCTCGCGTACCGCCAGCGCAAGCACGGGGACCTCGACATCCAGAACCACGGCATGACGCTGTGGGACCTGGACCGCACGTTCCCCACGGGGGGCTTCGGCGGCAGGACGAAGTCCTCGCTGCGCGACATCCTCGGGCTGCTGCGCGACTCCTACTGCCGCACGGTCGGCGTGGAGTACATGCACCTCGCGGACCGCACGCAGCGCAAGTGGCTCCAGGAGCGGCTCGAGTCCGGCTACGCGCGCACGCCGCGCGAGGACCAGCTCCGCATCCTGCGCCGCCTGAACTCGGCCGAGGCGTTCGAGACGTTCCTGCAGACGAAGTTCGTCGGGCAGAAGCGCTTCTCGCTCGAGGGCGGCGAGTCGGTGATCCCGCTGCTCGACGCCATCCTGTCGAAGGCGGCGGAGAACGGCCTCGACGAGGTCGGCATCGGCATGGCCCACCGTGGTCGCCTCAACGTGCTCGCCAACATCGCGGGCAAGAGCTACGCGCAGATCTTCGCGGAGTTCGAGGGCAACCTCGACCCGAAGAGCGTGCAGGGCTCGGGCGACGTGAAGTACCACCTCGGCACCGAGGGCGTCTTCACCGCGGAGAGCGGGGCGACGACGAAGGTCTACCTCGCGGCCAACCCGTCCCACCTCGAGGCGGTCGACCCGGTGCTCGAGGGCATCGTGCGCGCCAAGCAGGACCGCATCGACCTGGGCGGCGACGGCTTCTCCGTCCTGCCGATCCTCATCCACGGCGACGCGGCCTTCGCGGGCCAGGGCGTCGTGCCCGAGGTGCTCAACCTCGCCCAGCTGCGCGGGTACCGCACGGGCGGCACGGTGCACGTCATCATCAACAACCAGGTCGGCTTCACGACCGGTCCGTCGTCGTCGCGCTCGACGACGTACGCGACCGACGTGGCCAAGGGCTACCAGGTCCCGATCTTCCACGTGAACGGTGACGACCCCGAGGCGTGCGTGCGCGTCGCGGAGCTGGCCTTCGCGTTCCGGGAGCAGTTCGACCGCGACGTGATCATCGACCTGATCTGCTACCGCCGCCGCGGCCACAACGAGGGCGACGACCCCTCGATGACGCAGCCGCTCATGTACAACCTCATCGAGGCGAAGCGCTCGGTGCGCAAGCTGTACACCGAGAACCTCGTC
>JAQSXO010000514.1 GCA_029256625.1 Cellulosimicrobium sp.
CGGGTCGGTGACCTCCTCGACCTCGGGCTCCGGCAGCTCCCAGCGGATGTCGGAGCCGAACGCCATCTCCTGGATGTCGATGCGCGACCGCTCGGGCTGGGCCGTCGTCCAGCCGCCGGCGTAGCCGGTCTGGAACGGCGTGATGCGACCCGGACCGGTCTTCACCGCGCCGCGGCCGGGGATCGAGGGGTCGAAGTGGGCGGCCATCGGGATGCCGAGGATGTCCGTCGAGTCGTCCTCGTCCGCCATGCGCAGCGCGACGCGCAGGTTGGTGTTGGCGCGCAGGTTGTCCTTGATGACGCCCGCCGGACGCTGGGTCGCGAGGATGAGGTGCAGGCCGAGCGAGCGACCGCGCTGGGCGACGTCCACGACGCCGTCGACGAACTCCGGCACCTCGTTGACCAGCGCCGCGAACTCGTCGACCACGATGAGCAGGCTCGGAGGCGCGTCGGGGTCGCCGGTCCGCTCCAGGGACGCGAGGTCCTTGGCCTTCTTCCGGTTGAGCAGGTGCTCGCGGTAGCGGAGCTCGGCCCGCAGCGACGTGAGGGCGCGGCGCACCAGGTGCGGCGACAGGTCGGTGACGAGGCCGACGGTGTGCGGCAGGTTGACGCAGTCCGCGAACGCGGCGCCGCCCTTGTAGTCCACGAAGAGGAACGTCACGCGGTCCGGGCTGTGCGCCGCCGCCATCCCGAGCACCCACGACTGGAGGAACTCGGACTTGCCCGCACCGGTCGTCCCGCCCACCAGCGCGTGCGGGCCCTGCGTGCGCAGGTCGAGGTAGAGCGGCTCGGTGCCCGAGTGCCCGACCAGGCCGCGCAGGTTCGTCGGAACCTTGCGGCGCACGGGCGGGGACCCGTCGCGCGGGGTGAGGGACCCGTTCTCGCGCCACGCGTCGATGAGACGGCCCGGGTCCTCGGCCAGTGCGGTGCCCGCGAGCGTGAGGTAGGAGACCGAGCGCGGGAGGTCGGAGTCGTCGTCGACGGGCGCGCCGACGTCGACCACGGGGGCGAGGATGCGCGCGACCTCGTGGGCGGTCGCGAGGTCCACGGTCTCGCACGCCACCGGGAAGGACAGCCGGCCCACCCGGACCTCGCCGGTCGTGGCGCCCGCGGTGGCGCCCGGCGCGGCCCCGCCCCCGGCGTCGGCGGTGTCCACGAGGACGAACGTGCGGCACGCGGCCGGGAGCTGCTCGACCGAGGGCGCGACCCAGACGACGTGCACGCCCGCGTCCGCGCCGCGCTCCACGAGGCGCGTGAGCCGAGAGCGGTCGACCGGGGCGTCGTCCTCGACGAGCACGACGACCGTCGGCAGCACCGGCTTGGGCGTGTCCTCGCCCTCCTCCGGGTCGATCGGCCCGCGCAGCTCGGCGTGCGTGTCGAGGTCGGCCCCCCGCGCCTCGACCAGGTCCTCGAGCTGCGACAGGAGCGCCTGCGCCGCGCCGGGGTTGTCGGCGAGGTGGTCGCCCCCCAGCGGGCTGTGCGGCGAGCCCGTGTGCGGCAGCCACTCGAGCCACTCCCAGTCGGCGCGCGAGCGCTGCGACGTCACCGCCGCGAGCACGAGCTCCGACGGCGAGTGCAGGCCCGCGAGCTGGACGAGGATCCCCCGGGCGACCGCGTCGACGGCGGCCCCCGCCCCGGCGACGCCGAGCGCGCCGTCCGTGCGCAGGCGACCGACGACCGGGACGCCGGAGATCGTCGCGCACTGCGCGTGCAGCTTCTCCAGCTCGTTCCAGTACTCGGGCAGCGTGTTGTTCTCGCCCGGCTGCTCGAGCTGGGTGCGCGCCGGCGCGGTGCCGAGCCCGATGCGCACGGCGAGGAACGCCTCGTGCTCGGGGCGGTGCGTCCACATGAGCCCGCCCAGCCGCCGGACCGCGTCGACCGTGTCGCCCACCGACGGCGCCTCCGAGAGGCGCACCGCACGCTCGACGGCGTGGGTGCGGTCGATCGTGTCGCGCATGGCGACGACCGCCGCCTCGAACTGCTCGCGCTGGGCCTTGAGCTTGCGCCTGGCCTGCACCTTCTGGTCGAGGTAGTTGCCGAGCATGAGGATCGGGCTCAGGCCGATGAAGACGATCGACAGCACGTTCTTCGTGACCGAGTAGAGGATCACGCCCATGAGGAGCGGCGCGACCATCGCGAGGTAGGGGAAGCGCTGGGGCTCCGGCGGCTGCGGCGGCTTGGGCGCCTTGAGCTTGCGCTCCGGGAAGCGGGCGACCACGCGCGGCGAGCGGTTGAACTCCACGACCGGGCTCGTCGGCGCCAGGCTCGTCGTGCGGTGCAGCGCGACGACCGACACGACCGTGCTCCCGATCGTCACCGTGTCCGACGACGTGAGCGTCGAGCGCATCATGCGCTGCCCGCCCATGACGAGCCCGTTCGCCGAGTTCGTGTCCGTGATCTCGATCGACTCGCCGACGGTGACACGGGCGTGCCGCTTGGAGACCTGCGGGTCGCTCAGGCGGATGTCCATGTTGCGGTCGCGGCCGAGGTAGCTCGTCCCCACGGGGAGGGGGAACTCCCGACCGGCGTCCGGCCCCTCGAGCACGCGCAGGACGGCGACGGCCGCGCCGCGGTCCTGCCCGGGGGCGTCGAACTGCTCGGAGACGCGCACGATCGACACCGTCGACCCGGACCGCAGCCCGGCCTCCGTGAGGTCGCTC
>JAQSXO010000515.1 GCA_029256625.1 Cellulosimicrobium sp.
GTGCTTCTTCGCCTCGCGCAGCACGTCCTCCGTGAGCGCGGGCGCGTCGGCGACGGCCGCCGCGACCTCGTTGACCAGCTGGATCTGGTCGAGGTACCACGGGTCGATCTTCGTGGCCTCGAAGACCTGCTCGACGCTCGCGCCGGCGCGCAGCGCCTGCTGGACGCCGATGATCCGGTTCTCCGTGGGGCGCGCGATGCGCACGAGCAGCTCGTCGAGGTCCGCGCCGGAGACGGGCTCGCCGTCCCAGTGGAACACCGAGCCGCCCTTGTCGATCGAGCGCAGCGCCTTGCCGAGCGCCTCGGTGAAGTTGCGCCCGAGCGCCATGGCCTCGCCGACCGACTTCATGGTCGTCGTGAGCGTCGGGTCCGCGGCGGGGAACTTCTCGAACGCGAAGCGCGGCACCTTGACGACGACGTAGTCGAGCGTCGGCTCGAACGAGGCCGGCGTGACCTGCGTGATGTCGTTGGGGATCTCGTCGAGCGTGTAGCCGACGGCGAGCTTCGCGGCGATCTTGGCGATGGGGAACCCGGTCGCCTTGGACGCGAGCGCGGACGAGCGCGAGACGCGCGGGTTCATCTCGATGACGATGATGCGGCCCGTGTCCGGGTCGACGGCGAACTGGATGTTGCAGCCGCCCGTGTCGACGCCGACCTCACGGATCACGGCGATGCCGATGTCGCGCAGCTTCTGGTACTCGCGGTCGGTGAGCGTGAGCGACGGCGCGACCGTGATCGAGTCGCCCGTGTGCACGCCGACCGGGTCGACGTTCTCGATGGAGCACACGACCACGACGTTGTCGTGCTTGTCGCGCATGAGCTCGAGCTCGTACTCCTTCCAGCCGAGGATCGACTCCTCGAGGAGCACCTCGGTCACCGGGGAGTAGTGCAGGCCCTGCCCGACGATCCGGCGCAGCTCCACCTCGTCGTAGGCGAAGCCCGAGCCCAGGCCGCCCATGGTGAAGGACGGGCGCACGACCATCGGGTAGCCGAGGTCGCCCGCGGCCGCGATCGCCTCGTCGACCGTGTGGACGATGACGGAGCGCGCGGACTCGCCGCCGCACTTCTCGACGACGTCCTTGAACTGCTGGCGGTCCTCGCCCTTCTGGATCGCCTCGATGTTCGCGCCGATGAGCTCGACGCCGTACTCGGCGAGGACGCCCGCCTCGTCGAGCGCGATCGCCGCGTTGAGCGCGGTCTGCCCGCCGAGCGTGGGCAGGAGCGCGTCGGGGCGCTCCTTCGCGATGATCGAGGTGAGCACCTCGGTCGTGATGGGCTCGACGTAGGTCGCGTCGGCGAACTCGGGGTCGGTCATGATCGTGGCCGGGTTCGAGTTCACGAGGACGACCCGCAGGCCCTCCTCCTTGAGCACGCGGCACGCCTGGGTGCCGGAGTAGTCGAACTCGCACGCCTGGCCGATGACGATCGGGCCGGACCCGATGACCAGGACGCTGGAGATGTCGGTTCTGCGAGGCACGGTCAGCTCTCCTTGATGTTCTGGTCGGCGGCTGCGGAGCTCTCGGCGCGTCGGGACGCCATGAGCTCGACGAAGCGGTCGAAGAGGTACGCGGCGTCGTGGGGGCCGGCCGCGGCCTCGGGGTGGTACTGGACGGAGAAGGCGGGCAGGTCGAGGCACTCGAGCCCCTCGACCACCTGGTCGTTGAGCCCGACGTGGGACACGACGACGCGCCCGTAGCGGCCGCCGTCGTGCGGGGCGACGGACTCGCCGTCGAGCGGCGCGTCGACCGCGAACCCGTGGTTGTGCGCGGTCACCTCGACCTTGCCGGTGCGGCGGTCCATGACGGGCTGGTTGATGCCGCGGTGGCCGTACGCGAGCTTGTACGTGCCGTACCCGAGGGCGCGCCCGAGGATCTGGTTGCCGAAGCAGATGCCGAAGAACGGGGTGCCGCGGTCCAGGACGCCGCGCAGCAGCTCGACCTCGTGCGTCGCCGCGCCGGGGTCGCCCGGACCGTTGGAGAAGAACACGCCGTCGGGCGCGAACGCCTCGACGTCCTCGATCGTCGAGGCGGCGGGGACCACGTGCACGCGCACGCCGCGCTGGGCGAGGCGCTGCGGCGTCATGGACTTGATGCCGAGGTCGACGGCGACGACGGTGGCGACGGGCTCGCCGTCCGGCGTCGTGCCCTCGAAGGGCTCGACCACGTACGCCTCGTCGGTGCTCACCTCGCGCGCGAGGTCGGCGCCGGCCATCGCGGGCGCCGCCTGCACCTCGGCGACGAGGTCCTCGACCGTGCGGGGGTAGCCGTCGCGCACGAGCGCGTCGCCGGAGAAGATGCCGGCGCGCATGACGCCGAGCTCGCGCAGGTGGCGCGTGAGGGCGCGCGTGTCGACGTCGCTGATGCCGACGACGCCCTGCGCGGCGAGCTCCTCGTCCAGGGTGCGCTGCGCGCGCCAGCTCGACGCGCGGCGGGCGGCGTCGCGCACGACGTACCCGGCGACCCAGATCTTCCCCGACTCGGGGTCCTCGTCGTTGACTCCCGTGTTCCC
The DNA here is from genome assembly GCA_029256625.1 of Cellulosimicrobium sp. Taxonomy (GTDB): domain Bacteria; phylum Actinomycetota; class Actinomycetes; order Actinomycetales; family Cellulomonadaceae; genus Cellulosimicrobium. The sequence goes on from JAQSXO010000515.1 coordinate 2,508, forward strand.
GATGTGGGGGGCCGTCATGACGACGATCTGGCGGTGGTAGGAGGGGTCGGTGAGCGTCTCCTGGTAGCCGGTCATGCCGGTGTTGAAGACGATCTCGCCGACCGTGGTGCCGCGCGCGCCGTAGGCGCGGCCGGCCTGCACC
>JAQSXO010000516.1 GCA_029256625.1 Cellulosimicrobium sp.
GACGTCGTCGACCGGGTGCTCCCGCTCGTCGACCTGCTCGTGTGGGTCGTGGACCCGCAGAAGTACGCGGACGACGCGCTGCACTCGGGCTACCTCCAGAAGTCCACGGGGCTCGAGGGGTCGATGGTCGTCGCGCTCAACCAGATCGACACCGTCCCCGAGGCGCGCCGCGCCGCGCTCGTCGAGGACATGGGGCGCCTGCTCGAGGAGGACGGCCTCGACGGCGTCTACGTCACGACCGTCTCCGCGCGGACGGGCGAGGGGCTCGACGAGCTGCGCTCGCTGCTCGAGCAGGCGGTCGCGCGGCGCAGCGTCGCCGCGAGCCGCGTCGCGGGCGAGCTCGACCGGGCGGGCGCGCTCCTGCTGGAGCAGCTCCCGGGCGACGTCCCGTGGACCATGAGCACGGCCGTCGAGGAGGAGGTCGACGCGCTCGCCGACGCGACCGGTCTCGCCGCCGTCGCCGGCCAGGTCGGCGCCGCGGTGCGCAACGGCTACGGCCGCCCCGAGTTCTCGCCGCCGCAGCCGGACGCCGTCGCGCTCTCGCGCTCGCGCTGGCTCGCGCGCGCGGGCCGGTCGTTGCGGCCCGGCTGGCAGAAGGCGCTCGACGACGCCGTCGCGCCCGCGGGCAAGGTCGCCGAGGCGACGCGTTCGTCGCTCGCCAAGATCCCCCTCGACACGCGCGGGCCGTCGTCCTCGCGGCCGACGCGGCGCGCGGCGTGGACGGCGCTGGGCGTCGGGGTCGTCGCGGGCGTGCTCGCCGTGCTGGGCTCGCTGCGCGTGCTCGACCTCGGCCGGACGCTCGTCACGGTGTGCGCGGTCGTGGCCGCGGTCGCGGTGCTGGGCGCGGTGGTCGCGTTCCTCGTCGCGCTCCAGGTGCGCCGCACGCTCGCGCGTCGTCGCGAGCAGCAGGTGCTCGCCTCCGGCCGCGGAGCGATCGAGCGCGTCGTGCAGGACGCGATGGGCAAGCCGACGCAGGCGCTCCTCGACACCCACCGCCAGGTCCGGGAGCTGGCGCAGTCCGCCCGGGACAAGGCCCCTGCGGCGCCGCTCACCGGGGCGCTACGGCTACCCACAGGCCCGGAGATCACGGGCCCGTCCACAGGAGGCGGCACGACGTCGGACGGCGCCGCCACTCCCGCCGCACCCTGAGGCGGTGGTCGGGACCAGCCCGGCCGCCGACCTCAGGAGGAACCATGCCCGGTGACGTCACGGTCACGCTGTCCGGCTTCGTCGCGACCACGCCCACGCTGTTCCGCTCGCAGTCCGGCAACGACTTCACGAGCTTCCGCATCGCCCGGACGCGCCGCTACCTCGACCGCGAGCGCGGCGAGTGGGTCGACGGCCGCACCCTGTGGTTCACGGTGAAGACGTGGAAGCACGTCGCGCGCAACGTCGCGCTGTCGCTGCACAAGGGCGACCCCGTGGTCGTCACAGGCCGCCTCTCGCTCGACGAGTGGGACGGCCCCGACGGCCCGCGCACCAGCCTCGTCGTGGAGGCCACGGCCCTCGGGCCCGACCTGACCCTCGGCGAGGCCCGGTTCGCGCGCACCGTCCACCGGCGCGAGGACGACGGCGCGCGCCGTGACGACGCGGCCGGAGCCACCGGCGACGGCGCGCACGCTCCGGATCGCCGGGCCGGCGCGCCCGGCTCCTCGGCGCACGACGCTCCGGCGCTCGACGACCCGTGGACGCTCGCGGACGTCGGCACGGCCCTCGCGGGCGAGGACGGCGATCCGTCGGGGGACGACCCCGCGCCGGACGCGGCGGACCGTGCCGCGACGGGCAGGGAGGACGTCGCGGCCGACGAGCCGGTGGGCGTCTGACGAAGGGGGACGCGCGGGCGGCGCCGGGGCCTCGACGGGTCGCGGCGCCGTCGCGCGCGTCCCGGTGGCCCGACCGCGTAGGCTGAGTGGTCGACGAATCCCGTACCTCTCCCGACCGAAACGGTGGAACGACAGGCTGTGGCTGAGTTCATCTACTCCATGTACAAGGCGCGCAAGGCGCACGGAGACAAGGTCATCCTCGACGACGTCTCCCTGAACTTCCTGCCCGGCGCCAAGATCGGCGTCGTGGGCCCCAACGGTGCCGGGAAGTCCACGATCCTCAAGATCATGGCCGGCCTGGACACGCCGTCGAACGGCGAGGCGCGGCTCTCCCCGGGCTACAGCGTCGGCATCCTGCTCCAGGAGCCGCCGCTCAACGAGGAGAAGACGGTCCTCGGCAACGTCCAGGAGGCCGTCGCGGACATCCTCGCCAAGAAGCAGCGCTTCGACGAGATCTCCGCGCTCATGGCGGAGCCCGACGCCGACTTCGACGCGCTCCTCGCGGAGATGGGCACGCTCCAGGAGGCCATCGACGCCGCGGACGCGTGGGACCTCGACTCCCAGCTCGAGCAGGCGATGGATGCCCTGCGCTGCCCGCCGCCGGACGCCGACGTGTCGGTGCTCTCCGGCGGTGAGCGTCGCCGCGTCGCGCTGTGCAAGCTCCTGCTCGAGAAGCCGGACCTCCTGCTGCTCGACGAGCCCACGAACCACCTGGACGCCGAGTCCGTGCTGTGGCTCGAGCAGCACCTCGCGACGTACCCCGGCGCGATCCTCGCCGTCACCCACGACCGGTACTTCCTCGACCACGTCGCGGAGTGGATCTGC
>JAQSXO010000517.1 GCA_029256625.1 Cellulosimicrobium sp.
GCCGTCGGGACGGCAGGGACGACGTCGGTCACGGGACCGTTCTCCTTCGATGGGTGGCCCTGCCCCGCGCGCGGCGCGGGGCAGGGACGGGGTGCGCGGACGGGCGGGCGGTCAGCCCTTCACGGCTCCGGAGAGGCCGCCGACGATGCGCCGCTCGAACAGCGAGAAGAAGACGAGCGCGGGGATCATCGACAGGGAGGTGAAGGCGAGCACGCGGGCGGTGTCCACGGAGTACTGCGACGCGAACGCCTGCACGCCCAGCGGGAGCGTGTACGACGTCTCGTCGTTGAGGATGAAGAGCGGGAGCATGTAGCTGTTCCAGCTCGCGACGAACGCGAGGATCCCCACGGTGATGACGCCCGGCAGGGACAGCGGCACGACCATGCGGAAGAAGAACCCGAGCCGGCTCGCCCCGTCGATCGACGCCGCCTCCTCGATCTCGCGCGGGATGGCGCGCAGGAACGGGACGAGGATGATGACGGTCGTCGGGAGGGCGAACGCGATCTGCGGCAGCACGAGGCCGCCCACCGAGTTCATCAGCCCGAGCGAGCGGATCATGATGTACAGCGGGGTGATCGCGACGGTCATGGGGAACATGAGCCCGGCCGCGAAGAGCGCGTACAGCGCCCCGCGCCCGGCGAACGAGTAGCGCGCGATGACGTAGCTCGCCATGAGCCCGAGGACGACGACCCCGAGGGTCGTGAGGAGCCCGGCCACGAGCGAGTTCCCGAGCTGCTGCCAGAACAGCGAGCTCGTCAGGACGCCGACGTAGTTCTCGAGCTGCCACGGGTCGGGCAGGCCCGACGGGTCGGCCGTGATCTGCGCGTTCGTACGGAACCCGCCGATCACGATGTACGCGATCGGGGCGAGGCACACGCCCACGAGCAGCCACGCGACGACGTACGTCAGCGGGCCGCCCCGGCCGATGCCGGAGCCTCGCGGCTCCTTCGGGGTCTGGACGCCGGCGGCACGCTCGGACGCGGGTGCGGCGGTGACGGTGGCCATCACTTCTTCCCTTCCGTGATCGCGCCCTCGGTGTCACGGCGCAGGACGTACCGCTGGTAGACGAGCGCCACCGCGAGCGAGATGAGGAACAGCACCACGGCGACCGCGCTGCCGTACCCGTAGTTCCCCGCGTTGCGGCCGTTCGCCACCATGTAGGTCGCCATGGTCGACGTCCCTGCCGTCGAGGCCACGTACTGGCCCCAGATGATGTAGACGAGGTCGAAGAGCTGGAGCGAGCCGATGATCGACAGGAACGCCCAGATGCGGACGGTCGGGCCGAGCAGCGGGAGCGTCACGTAGCGCTGCGTCTTCCAGTACGACGCGCCGTCGATCGCGGCCGCCTCGCCCAGCTCGTCGGGGATGCCCTGGAGGCCCGCGAGGAAGAGGATCACGGCGAAGCCGATGTACTTCCACGTGATGATGAGCAGCAGGGTCCAGATCGCGACGTCGGGGTCGGCGAGCCAGTCGACCGTGAGGAACCCGAGGCCGATGCGCTCCAGCAGGTCGTTCACGGCGCCCGTCGTCGCGAGCATGAGGCTGAAGCCCGTCCCGACGATCACCTCGGACACCACGTACGGCACGAACACGAGCACCCGGATCACCGAGCGGCCGCGGATGCGCCGGTTGAGCATGAGCGCCACGACCACGGCGACCGGGCCCTGGAGCACGAGCGACATGATGACGATGAACGCGTTGTGCCCCAGCGCCGCGAGGAACTCGGGGTCGCGGAAGATGATGAGGTAGTTGTCGAACCCGACGAACTCCGTCGGCGGCCCGAAGCCCTTCCACTTGAAGAACCCGTAGTACGCCGCCATCACCACGGGGACGATGACGAAGGTCAGGAAGACGACGAGCGCGGGCCCGGCGAGCACCGCGATCTCGGCTCGCTGCGCCCAACGGCCGCCGCGCGGGGGGCGCCGCGCGGCGACCGGGGCGGCCGGGGGCGGCGTCACGCCGCCCCCGGCCCTGTCCTCGGGCGTCGTCGTGCTCGGCGAGATCTCGCCCTGGGACACGTTCATGGAAGTGGCTACTCCTTGGCGGCCGCGTCGTTGACAGCGGTGACGATGTCCTCGGGCGTGCCCTGGCCGGCGAGCAGGTTGACGACGGCCGTGTTCAGGGCGTTGCCGATGTTCTGGCCGTAGAGCGTGTCGAGCCAGACGGAGACGTACGGCGCCTCGTTGTACGCCTCGAGGATCGAGACGAGTGCCGGGTCGACGACCGCGCTCTGCGCCTCCTTGCTCGCGGGCAGCGTCTGGAACGCGGTGGCGTAGGCCTCCTGCGACTCCTTCGACATGGCGAAGTTGAGGAAGTCGGCGCACGCGTCCGGGGCGTCCACGTAGCACGAGTAGCCGTCGACGCCGCCCATCATCGCGCCGGGCTCGCCGTCACCGCCCTCGACCTCGGGGAACGGGAACCACTGGAGGTCGGGCAGGGGCTGCTCGTCCGGCGTGAGGGACGCGATGACGCCCGGGTCCCACGCCCCCATGAGCTCCATCGACGCCTGGTGGTTCGCCAGCAGGCCGGCCGACGAGCCGGCGCCCTGCTGCGCGGACGTGGTGAGGAAGCCCTCGTTGAACGGCTCCGTGGCCGCGAAGTCCGCGAGCGCGTTGCCGGCGTCGAGCCAGCACGGGTCGTCGAACG
>JAQSXO010000044.1 GCA_029256625.1 Cellulosimicrobium sp.
GCGAGCTCGGCGCACGCGACGCCGGTGCCCCGGTCGTTGTGCGGGTGGACCGAGAGGATCACGCCGTCGCGCCGTGCGAGGTTCCGGTCCATGTACTCGATCTGGTCGGCGTAGACGTTGGGCGTCGCGACCTCGACCGTGGCGGGGAGGTTGAGGACGACGGGCCGCTCGGGTGTCGCGTCCCAGAGCGTCGTCATGCGGTCGCAGACGTCGAGCACGTAGTCGGGCTCGGTGAGGTTGAACACCTCGGGCGAGAACTCGAAGCGGACGCGCGGGTCGTCGCCGGCGTGGCGCAGCACGTCGGTCCCGGCGTCGGTGACGAGGCGCGCGAGGTCCTCGCGGTCGCGGCCGAGCACGACGTCGCGCCACACGGGCGCCGTCGCGGTGTACACGTGGACGACGACGGGGTTGCGCAGGCCCCGCACGGCCTCGAACGTGCGCGCGATCAGGTCGGCCCGCGCGGCGGTGAACACGACGACCGTGACGTGCTCGGGCGCGAGGTCGGTCTCGGCGAGCAGGCGCACGAAGTCGAAGTCGGTCTGCGACGCCGACGGGTAGCCCACCTCGATCTCGGTGTAGCCCATGGCGACGAGCAGCTCGAAGAAACGGCGCTTGCGCGCGGGGTCCATCGGCTCCGCGAGCGCCTGGTTGCCGTCGCGCAGGTCGACGGGGACCCACAGCGGCGCCTGGGTGAGGCGGCGCGAGGGCCACCGGCGGTCGGGCAGGTCCGGGACCTCGACCCGCGCGTGGACGTCGACGTAGCGGGACGAGGGCATGCGCGAGGGGCGCTGACGGTTCCAGGCGGGTGCGGGCGCCGTCGTGCCGCGAGCGGGGGCGGGCGTGGAGATGCTGGCGAGGGTCATGGCTGTCCTTCAGGTCGCGCCCCGTGGGCACGGGGCGGTGGGCGACCGGCGCGCGACGGACCCCCACGGTGGGGTGCCGGTCCGGTCAGACCCCGCCGTGGCGCCGAAGGAGGAGCGCCGTCCAGGACATGCGCGGTACGCTAGCGCCGATCAAGTCCTCGGACAACCTGAGAGGTTCCCATGACCGCGCTGCACCGGCGCCCCCTCGCGGACCAGGCGGCCGAGCTCCTGCTCGACCGCGTGCGCTCCGGCGTCTGGCCCCTCGACCACCGGCTGCCCGGCGAGCAGGCGCTCGCGACGGAGCTCGGCGTCGGGCGCTCCACCGTGCGCGAGGCGATCCGCCAGCTCGCGGGGCGTGGCGTGCTCGACAGCCGGCAGGGGTCGGGCGTCTACGTCGTGTCGACCGACACCGCGGACGACTGGGACGAGGTGCTGCGCCGCGGCGAGATCGTCGACGTGCTCGAGGTGCGCGCCGCGCTCGAGACCGAGGCGGCCGCGCTCGCCGCCGCCCGCCGCACGCCCGCGGACCTGCGGGCGATGACGACGGCCCTCGCGCGTCGCGGGCAGGTCACGGCGACGGCGCCGGCCGCCGAGTACGTGGACGCGGACCTCGTCTTCCACCGGGCGGTCGTCGACGCCGCGCACAACGCCGTGCTGGGCGAGCTGTTCGCGACCTTCGTGCCGCGCCTGCGCCGCGCGATGGTCGTCATGGTCGACCTCGACCGCGCGGGCGACGAGCACCGGCACGACCAGGACGCGCACGAGGCGATCCTCGACGCGGTGCGTGCCCGCGACGCGGTCCGCGCGTCCGCGGCGGCGCGCGACCACCTCGGGGCCGTCCACGCGAAGGTCGCCGGGAGCGGGCGACCGTGACCGTCGCACGACCCTAGGCTGGGGGCCATGCACGCGATCGTGGCCCGCGCGGCGGGCGGTCCCGAGGTCCTCGACCACACCGAGCTGCCCGACCCGTCGCCGGGCTCGGGGCAGCTCCTCGTCCGGTCCGCCGTGGCGGGCGTGAACTTCATCGACACGTACAAGCGCTCGGGCGTGTACGCGATGGAGTACCCGCACGTCGTCGGGAGCGAGGGTGCGGGCGTCGTCGCCGAGCTGGGCGAGGGCGTCGAGGGCTTCGCCGTCGGCGACCGCGTCGTGTGGACCGAGGCGCCGGGGTCGTACGCGGACCTCGTCCTCGTGGACGCGGCGCAGGCGCTGCACGTCCCCGACGCGGTCTCGCTCGAGGACGCGACCGCCGTCGCGCTCCAGGGGCTCACCGCGCACTACCTGTGCACGTCGTCCTACCCGGTCCGACCGGGCGACCGCGTCCTCGTGCACGCGGGCGCGGGCGGCGTCGGGCTGCTCCTGACCCAGATGCTCGTGGCGCGGGGCGCGCACGTGATCTCGACGGTCTCGACCCCCGAGAAGGCGGAGCTCTCTCGCGGCGCGGGCGCCGAGCACGCGATCCAGTACACGGCGTTCGCGGACCTCACCGCCGAGCTTCCCGAGGTCGTGCGCGGGCTCACGGGCGGCGAGGGCGTCGCGGCGGTGTACGACTCGGTCGGCAAGGACACGTTCGACGCGTCGCTCGCGTCGCTGCACCGCCGGGGCACGCTCGTGCTCTACGGCGGCTCGTCGGGTCAGGTCCCGCCGTTCGACCCGCAGCGCCTCAACGCGGGCGGGTCGCTCTTCCTCACGCGCCCCAAGCTCGCCGATCACACGGCGACCCGCGCGGAGCTCGTCGAGCGCGCGACCGAGGTGCTCGGCGCGGTCGCGGGCGGCACGCTGCACGTGCGCGTCGGCGCCACGTTCCCGCTCGCCGACGCCGCTGACGCGCACCGGGCGCTGGAGGGCCGCGCGACCACGGGCAAGGTCATCCTCCGCCCCGAGGGCGCCGTGGACGCCCCGTCGGCCACGGGCACCCCATGAGCTGGGACTGGGTCCCGCCCCGGCCGGGCGAGGAGGACGGGTCCGACGGCGGCCCCTCCCCCGCCCTGCGCCGCACCGTGACCGTCCTCGCCGTCCTGCTCACCGCGGCGTTCGCCGTCTACTGGGTGACCGTCGGGGTGCGTCAGCAGGCGGACGCGTGCGTCGCCGACCGCCCCGCGGGCGTCGCGGCGCAGGACGTCGTGACGACCTGGCGGTGGTGGCCGCCCGGCTACGACTGCGCCGTCGCGCAGCCGACGACCCGCGCCTGAGGCGTGGGCAGATCAGGCCGGCGCGACGGGCGCCACGGCGTGCAGGTGGTCGACCGGGCCACGGCCCGTCCCGACCCGCAGCGCGGCGCCGGCGCGCAGCGCTCCCGTGAGCCACTCCTTGGCGTCGCGCGCGGCCTCCTCCCAGCCCTCGCGCTGAGGGCGCAGGGCCGCGAGCGCCGCGGAGAGCGAGCACCCGGTGCCATGGGTGTGCGGCGTGTCGACGCGCGTGGCCTCGAACGTCGTGACCCTGGGCACGGCGCCCGGGAACTCGGCGGGCGCGACGAGAGCGTCGGGTGACGTCGCGCCGGTGAGGTGACCGCCCTTGAGCAGCACGACGGCGCCGCTCGCCGCCGCGTAGGACGCGGCCTGGTCCAGCGCCTCGTCCCACGTCGTCGCGACGTCGCGGCCCGCGAGGACGGCGAGCTCGGGCAGGTTGGGCGTCACGACGTCGGCCCGCGCCGCGAGGTCGCGCACGGCCTGCTCCGCGCCCGCGTCGAGCAGGCGGTGCCCCGACGTCGCGACCATGACGGGGTCGAGGACCACCCAGGGCCGCGGGACCCCGGCGTCGGTCCGGGCCGCGGCGTGCGCGTCGAGCCACGCCCCGATCTCGCGCGCGTTCGGCTCGTCGGCGACCATGCCGATCTTCACGGCGTCGATCTCGACGTCGTCGGACACCGCGTCGAGCTGCTCGCGCAGGAACCCGGGGCCGGGGACGTGCACGGACCGCACGCCGTGCGTGTTCTGCGCGACGAGCGCCGTCGTGACGGCCATGCCGTAGGCGCCGTGCGCGGCGAAGGCCTTGAGGTCCGCCTGGATGCCTGCGCCGCCGGTCGGGTCGGTCCCGGCGACCGAGAGGACGCGCGGCCGCGAGGGCCGGGCGCCAGGGTCGGCGTCCGGACCGGGCGCGCGGCCGGCCACCGGCCGACGGGCGCTGTCGCGCCGGGGTGCGGGGTCGTGCTGGGGCAGGGCGAGCGTCATCGCCGGACATCCCTTCGCTGGTACGAGCCAGAGCAGGTTCGACGGGTCTCATCTCAGCCCCTCGTCGGGGCACCCCGTGTCGCTCGTCATGCTACGTCCTGCGCGCCGGACACCCGCGCCCGGTCTCGCGCCGCGCCGTCCTGCGTGCGCGACTCGTCCCGTGGGACGCCTCAGGCCTGGCGGATCGCCTCGCCCGCGATCTCGAGGCCGATCTTCTTGCCCACGAGGAACCCGCCGGTCTCGAGGAGCACGTTCCAGACGAGACCGAAGCTCTCGCGGTCGATCTCGCCCGCGGCGTGGAAGCCGAAGATGTCTCGGCCGTACGGGTCGCGCCGCGCGCCCCCGTACTGCATGGACAGCACCGTCCGGTGGGTGACGCCGCGGACGGTGAGCAGTCCATCGACGAGGAACCGCCCCGCCTGCGCGGCCCGGGGCTGCACGCGCTCTGGCGCGAGCTCGGCGCGCTCGGGCGAGCGGTTCCGCAGCCGCGCCCACGCGAGGATCTGGTCCTGCTGCTCGCCCTGCCAGTCGATCGAGGTGCTGCGGAACTCGATCGTCGGGTAGGCGTCGACGTCGAGGAAGTCGGGGCTGCGCAGGTGCGCGTCGCGCTCCTCGTGGTGGGTCGTGAGGCTCGCCGTCTCGATGGTCGCCGACACGGCCGACGCGAGCGGGTCCTCGCCCACCAGGATCGTCGCGCTCGCCCGGGTGAACTCGCCCCGGACGGGCGACACCATCATGTGCATCCCGGTGAAACCGATGCGCTTGTGCGCCTCGTCCAGCGCATAGGTACCGGCGTCCGGAACGGTGAGGCCGTTCCACTGCCGGACGGGGCGTGCCGTCGTCATCCGTCGCTCCCAGGCGTCGTCGATCGAGCCGAGACGTCGGTGTGTCCGCCCGGTACTGGTCAGGTGTCCAGGACAGCATCCCCGATGAATGGATGAAGTTTCAACTAGGTAACGGGTGATCTCCCCCTCGCACCCTCCGGCCGCGATCCTGGGAGGACCACCCCGGACGCACGAGCGCCGCCCGACCGGACCGGTCGGGCGGCGCTACGGGTCTGGGCCGCGACGGGTCTGCGACGCGGCGGGCGGCGGCACGGCGGGTCGCCGCGACGTCAGCGGGCCGGGAGCTCTCCCGGCATCGGGTCGTCCACGCCCCAGCGGGTCACGCGCAGGCGGCGCGCGTCGGCGCCCGGCAAGGAGTCCCCGCGGCGCGCGGCCTCGTCCGCCGCGGCCCGCAGCGACTCCGGCGAGTCGTGCGTCACGCGCACGAACGCGCCCGAGAACGCGTCGAGCTCGCCCCGGGCGATCGCGACGACCATCTCGACCGTGCGCTCGACCGGGGTCCACTCGGTGCGGCCCTCGTGCATGGCCATCGACGCGGTCATGTCGGTCTGCACCACACCCGGGGCGACCTCGAACGTGCGCAGCCCGCGCGCGTGGCCGGACCGGTGGAGGTTCGCCCCCAGCCGCAGGAGCGCCGTCTTGCTCGCGTTGTACGCGCTCGCGCCGTCCATGTCGTGCGAGCCCGCGCCGCTGTTGAGGTCGACGACGCGGCCCCCGCCGCGCGCGAGCATCCCCGGCACCACGGCGCGCGCGAGGAGGAACGGGCCGCGCACGTTGGTCTCGACGATCGCCCACCACTCGTCGGGGTCGGCCTCCCAGAGCGGCACCTCGGCGTCGACGCGACCCGCGTTGTTGACGAGGAGGTCGACGCCCCCGAGCGCTGACTCCGCCTCGGCGACGGCGGCCGCGACGGCCTCGGCGTCGGTGACGTCCGCCGTCACGACGACCGCACGCCCGGCACCGCTCCCGTCGAGCGCCGCGATCTCCCCCGCCACGCCCGCGAGCCGGTCGGCGTCGCGCGCGAGGAGCGCGACGTCGAGCCCGGCTGCGGCGAGACCGACGGCGATCGCACGGCCGATGCCGCGCGAGGCGCCGGTGACGAGCGCCGTGCGGGCGGGCGCGACCTCCACCGCGCCCGCACCGGCCTCCGCGCTCACGCCCGCAGCTCCGCGCCGACGCGCTCGCGCGCCACCGTCACGGCGCCCTCGCGAACGCGTGCCACGTCGTCCGCGGTGAGCGTGCGGTCCGCGGCGCGCAGCCGCAGCGAGAACGCGAGCGACTTGCGCCCGGCGCCGACCTGCTCGCCCGTGAAGACGTCGAACAGCGCGACCTCCTCGACCAGGTCGCCCGCGCCGTCGACGATCGCGTCGCGCAGCGCCTGCGCGGTCACGTCGTCGTCCACGACGAAGGCGAGGTCCTCCTTGGCCGCCGGGAAGCCCGAGACCGGCGTCGCCTGCACGGGCTCGTCGGACGAGCCGGCGACGAGCGCCGACAGGTCGACCTCGAACGCCACCGTGCGCGCCGGGAGGCCGAGGTTCTCGAGCACCTTGGGGTGCAGCTCCCCCGCGTGCCCGACGACGGTCCCGTCCGCGAGCTCGAGGCGCGCGCAGCGTCCCGGGTGGAACGGCGCGCGGGCCGTGTCGGCCACGACGCGCACGTCCGTGCCGACCCGGAGCCCGACGCGCTCGGCGACGAGGCGGGCCGCGCCCAGCGCGTCCGTCCAGTCGGCCGCCCGACCCTGGCCCCACCAGCCCGCACGCACGCGGCGCCCGACGAGGACGCCGGCGACGTGGCGCGGCTGCGCCGGGAGCGCCGCGTCGATCGCCGCGAGGTCCTCGTCGCTCGGCCGCACGCCGCCCGGCAGCGCGGGCGCGGCGGGCGCACCCGAGCGCGGGTGCGTGACGAGACCCACCTCGAACAGCGCGACGTCGGTCAGCCCGCGTCCGACGTTGCGGCGCCCCGTCTCGAGCAGCGTGCTCAGGAGGTCGGTTCGCATCAGCGGGCGGTCGTCGGCGAGCGGGTTGAGCAGGCGCAGCGCGCGGCGCCGCTCGTCGTCGGCGGGCAGGCGCAGCGCGTCGAGCTCCGCTTCCCCGACGAACGGGTAGCTCAGCGTCTCGACGAACCCGTCCTCCGCGAGCGCACGCGCGACCGAGCGGCGCACGCGCTGCTCGCGCGTGAGCCCGCGGCCGCCGGGTGCGGCCGGCAGGAGGGACGGGATCTCGTCGTACCCGACGAGGCGCGCGACCTCCTCCACGAGCTCGGCCGGCTCCGTGAGGTCGGGGCGCCAGGACGGCGGGGTGACCACGAGCACGCCCGTGGCCTCCGCACCGTCCGCATCGACCGTGCAGCCGATCGCGCCGAGCGTGCCGACGACCTGCTCGAGCGTGTACGGCACGCCGACGAGGCGCTCGGCCTCGCCGACCGGGAGGCGGATCGCGGCGGGGGCGACGACGCGGTCGAGGTCGCTCACGGCCGGGTCCGCGGTGCCGCCGCCGAGCTCGACGAGCAGGTCGACGACGCGCTGCGCCGCGACCGCGGGCAGCAGCGGGTCGACGCCGCGCTCGAACCGCTTGGCGGCCTCGCTCGACAGCTTGTGGCGGCGCGACGTGCGGGCCACCGTCACGGGGTCGAAGTGCGCGGCCTCGACGAGCACGGCCGTCGTCGCCGGGCCGACCTCCGACGAGGCGCCGCCCATGACCCCGGCGAGCCCGAGCACGCGCGCGCCGCGCGCGCCGTCCGGGCTGTCCGTGATGAGCAGGTCCTCGGGGTCGAGCGCCCGGTCGGCGTCGTCGAGCGTCGTGAGCCGCTCCCCCGCCGCCGCGCGACGCACGACGATCGGCGCCGCGACCTGCTCGAGGTCGTACGCGTGCAGGGGCTGGCCCAGGTCGAGCATGACGTAGTTCGTCACGTCGACCGCGAGCGAGATGGGCCGCATGCCCGACGCCGTGAGGCGGCGCTGCATCCACGCGGGCGTCTGCGCCGCGGGGTCGATCCCGCGCACGACGCGCGTGACGAACCGGTCGCACCCGACGACGCCGTGGACCGGCGCCGCGTCGTCGACCTCGACGGGGAAGCCGTCGGGCGTCGCCGCGGGCGGGGGCGTGGGCAGGGAGCCGGGCAGGCCCGGGTCCGTGAAGCGCGCGCCCGTCGAGTGCGAGAACTCGCGCGCGACGCCGCGGTAGGAGAACGCGTACCCGCGGTCGGGCGTCACGTTGATCTCGAGCACCTCGTCGCCGAGCCCGAGCAGCGCGACCGCGTCCTGCCCCGGGGTGAGGTCCTCGGCCGCGTACCCGAGCCGCGGCAGCACGATGATGCCGTCGTGGTCCTCGCCGAGGCCGAGCTCGCGCTGCGAGCAGATCATGCCGTCGGACACGTGCCCGTACGTCTTGCGGCTCGCGATGGGGAACGGACCGGGCAGGACGGAGCCCGGCAGCGCGACGACGACGAGGTCGCCCGGCGCGAAGTTGTGCGCGCCGCACACGATGCCGCGCGCGCCGCCCGCCGGCACGTCGGCCGGCTCGACGCCCTTGATCTCGGCGGCGTTGTGCTCCGGCCCGACGTCGACCAGGCACCAGTTGATCGTCTTGCCGTTCTTCTGCGGCTCGGGCGTCATCTCCAGGACGCGCCCGACGACGAGGGGACCCGTCACGGCCGCGCCGTGGATCGCCTCCTCCTCGAGGCCGACCCGGACGAGGTCGGCGGCGAGCCGCTCGGCGGTGAGCCCCTCGGGCAGCTCGACGTGGTCGCCCAGCCAGTCGATGGCGACGTAGGGCATCAGATCTCCGTTCCGAACTGGGCGGAGAAGCGCGCGTCGCCCTCCACCATGTCGTGCATGTCCGCGATCCCGTGACGCAGCATGAGCGTGCGCTCGATGCCCATGCCGAACGCGAATCCCGAGTACACGTCGGGGTCGACGCCGACGGACCGCAGCACGCTCGGGTTGACCATGCCGCAGCCGCCCCACTCGATCCAGCCGGGCCCGCCCTTCTTCTGCGGGAACCACAGGTCCATCTCGGCGCTCGGCTCGGTGAACGGGAAGTAGCTCGGGCGCAGGCGCGTGCGCGCCTCGGGACCGAACATGGCGCGCGCGAACGCGTCGAGCGTCCCCAGCAGGTTCGCCATGGTCAGTCCCTCGTCGATCGCCAGCCCCTCGACCTGGTGGAAGACGGGCGTGTGGGTCGCGTCGAGCGCGTCGGTGCGGAACGTCTTGCCCGGGCACGCGACGTACAGGGGCACGCCGCGCTCGAGCAGCGAGCGCGCCTGGACGGGCGACGTGTGGGTGCGCAGCACGAGGTTCGACGGCGACCCAGCGCCGTCGTGGGAGCCGTCGGCGCCGGACACGTAGAACGTGTCCTGCATCTGCCGTGCCGGGTGGTCGACGCCGAAGTTCAGCGCGTCGAAGTTGAACCACTCCGCCTCGACCTCGGGGCCCTCCGCGATCTCCCACCCGAGGCCGACGAAGAAGTCGGCCACGCGCTCCTGGAGCGTCTCCAGGGGGTGGCGTGCGCCGGACGGCACACGGTCGACCGGGAGCGTGACGTCCACCGCCTCCTCGACGAGCACGCGCTCGTCGCGCTCGGCCTCGAGCTCGGCCTGGCGCGCGGCGAGCGCCTGGTTCACGCGGCCGCGGAGCGGGCCGAGGAGCTTGCCGGCGGTCTTCTTGTCGGCGGGCGCGAGCGAGCCGATCTGGCGGTTCGCGAGCGCGAGGGCGCTGCGGTCCCCCGTGTGCTCGGTGCGCACGAGCTTGAGCGCGTCGAGGTCACCGGCCCCGGCGATCGCGGCGAGTGCGGCGTCGAGCGCGCGCTGGAGCGCGTCGGCGTCGAGCGGGGAGGGAGCGGTCGGGGTGTCCGGGCCGCCGTCCCCCGTGACGGGGGTGACGACGTCGGCGTCAGGGCTGGACATGCGTGCCTTCCTGGCGAGGGCGGGACTGCGGGAGCGGGCGACGACCAGGGCAGGAACCTCAAGGGTGGCCTGGACGGGTGCCGCCTCGCGGGGCGCGACGCGCGGGGCGCGCGCAGGCGCGCGCTCGTGCGCGCGTCGCGGTCATTCTAGGGCGCCCGTCCCGGCCCGGTCCGTCCCGCCTGGGGCGGGAGGTGTGCACGCGTCAGTCGCGCGGGCCCGTGACGGGCCCGGGAAATCGACGACCACCGTGCATGCTCATGACCGCCATCCTCGCACAGCCGTCGTGCGGGTGCCGGGCCGGTGGCGCGCCGGGGTCGCTCTCGCGGAGGCTCTCGTCGTCCTCCCGACGACGCGGCCGTCAGGCGCGCGCGGCCGCCCCGGCCAGCGGGAAGGTCTCGACCGTGCGGTACACCCGCCGGCCCGACGTGTCGCCGGACGTGGACTCGAGCAGCAGGAGCTCGTGCGCGGTCCAGTCCGGGCCCGCGTAGACGGACAGCGCCGCGGCCGGACCGGCGAGCGGGTCGCCGGCGGTGAGGTCGGCCGCGCCGCCTCCCCCGGAGCGTCGCGGCTGTGCGCGACGTCGAGCCTGCCGGGCCCCGGCGGCGGCCCGAGCCACGGTGAGATGGGCGCGCTGCCGCGGTCGCCGGTCGACGCGGACGCCGACCTCGCCGGCCGCCGCGGCCACGGCCGTGCTGAGACCGGGGAGCGCATCCGCGTCGAGCCCTCCGACACCGACCCACAGCACGCGCCGGTCGAAGACGCCCGCGCCGCGCAGGCGCATCGACAGCGGCGCGGTCTCGTGCGCCACCGGCGCGAGCGCGGCGGCGAGGTCGGGCACCGTCCCGTCCGGGACCGCCCCGAAGAACGAGACGGTCACGTGCCACAGCTCGGGCGGGGTCCAGCGCACCAGCGGGGCGCCGTCGGGCCGGCGCGCCTCCTGGGCGTGCGCGCCCGAGAGCGCGAGCGCGAGATGCTCGAGCGCGGCGGCGCTCGGACGGAACGCGGCGAACAGGCTCACGCGCCGGCTCCTCCGGCCGCGGCCGGACGCCGGGGCCGGTGCGCCCGGCTCGACGCGTAGAGGCACACCGTCGCGGCGGTCGCGAGGTTGAGCGACTCGGCCAGCCCGCGGATCGGGACGCGCACGACCGCGTCGGCGAGCGCCCGGTCCTGCTCGGGCAGCCCCCAGGCCTCGTTCCCGAAGACCCAGGCGGTCGGGGCCGCGAGGTCGACGCGGCGCTGCCCGTCGTCGAGCGCCCCCTCGCCCGCGGGACCGGCCACGTCGAGCAGGTCGTCCAGGTCCAGGTCGCCCGCCCCGTCCGCGGCGAGCACGGTGAGCCCGGCGTCGCGCAGCGCGGCCACCGCGTCCGCGAGGCTCACGCCCGTGACGACGGGGAGGTGGAACAACGAGCCCGCGGTCGAGCGCACGACCTTGGGGTTGTGCACGTCCACGCTCTCCCCCGCGAGCACGACGGCGTCCGCACCGGCCGCGTCGGCGGCCCGGATCACGGTCCCGGCGTTCCCCGGGTCGCGCACCGTCGCCAGCACCGCGACGAGGGCCGGCCGCTCACGGCCGGCGTCCGCGAGCGTGGCGACGACCTCTGCGACCGTGGGCTCCTGCGTGCGGACCACCGCGAGCACGCCCTGCGCGTCGGGGCTCATCGCGGTGAGCACCTCGGCCGTCGCGACGTGGACGTGCAGACCCGCAGCGCGGGCGTCGTCGACGATCTCGCGGTGCCGCCCGCCCGCCGTGGGCGTCACGTACACGTCGCGGACGCGCTCGGGGGCGTGCCGCACGGCCTCGCGCACCCCTTGCGGCCCCTCGACGAGGAGCTGTCCGTGCCGGGAACGCGCCGGACGCCCGGCCAGAGCACGGACCGCCTTGACCCGGTCGCTGCGAGGGTTCGTCAGCGTGGGGTCGAGCGGGTCGTGCACCGTCCGGGCGTCCGTGGCGCGAGGGGCGCTGGTCAGGCTGCGGCCTTCGGCGCGTTGACGTCCTCGGGGAGCGCGTCCTTGGCGACCTGGACGAGCGCGTTGAACGCGGCCACGTCGTTGACCGCGAGCTCGGCGAGCAGGCGACGGTCGACCTCGACACCCGCGGCCTTGAGGCCCTGGATGAGGCGGTTGTACGTCAGGCCCTGCGCGCGGGACGCCGCGTTGATGCGCTGGATCCACAGCTTGCGGAAGTCGCCCTTGCGCGCCTTGCGGTCACGGTACGAGTAGACGAGGGAGTGGGTGACCTGCTCCTTCGCCTTGCGGTAGAGGCGCGAGCGCTGGCCGCGGTAGCCGCTGGCGCGCTCGAGGGTCGTACGACGCTTCTTCTGGGCGTTGACCGCCCGCTTCACGCGTGCCACGTGATGCTCCTTGCAGTTCGGGGCTCAGGGGTGAGCCGGTCGGTGGCGGGTTCCGCCACCTGCCGGGTCACTTGCCGAGCAGCTTCTTGATGGTCTTGACGTCGGCGGGCGAGACCACCTGGTCCTGGGCGAGGCGGCGCTTGCGCTTGGT
>JAQSXO010000518.1 GCA_029256625.1 Cellulosimicrobium sp.
GACGTGCTCACGATCCGGCAGGCCGACTCCCACACGGTCGCCGACCAGATCGGGACGTCGTTCCTCCGGGACCAGGGCGGGACCCCGCGGGCGCTGGACTCGATCTTCCAGGCCGACACGCGGTTCGCCGCCGACAGCCCCGTCGCGACCGGGTTCGCGGGCGACGTCGGCACCGGGCCCGGCGACACGCTCCAGGAGGGCATCCTGGACATCGACGACCTGCTCGACCCCGTGGTGAACCCCGCGATCGGGCGGCTCGTCCAGGCGGGCGCGCTCGTGGGCGCGCGGCCGTTCGTCCAGGGCGCCGAGTCGCTCGTCGACGAGGAGACGGAGGGGGAGCCCGGCGACGTCGTCGGCGCGCTGGTCGAGGCCGTCGCCGAGGCGCGGGCGACGCTCGAGGCCGTCGAGGCGGCCCTCACCCAGCTCCAGGCCGGGCAGTGACGCGATGATCGGCATCGTGTCGCACGCGGACGACCTCCACACCACGGAGGTCGTCCGCCACCTGGACGCGCTCGGCGCGCCGCACGTCCTCCTCGACACCGGGCACGCCCCACGCTCGGTGTCGCTCACCTCGACGCAGGACGCGGCCGGGTGGCGCGCCGACTGGGTCGACACGAGCGCCGAGGGCGTGAGCGCCGTGGACGCCACGCAGCTGCGCGCCGTGTGGTGGCGTCGCCCGCAGCCCTTCGCCCTGCACGACGACGTCCGCTCGCCCCAGGACCGCGGCTTCGCCCACGGGGAGATCGCCGCCGCGGTGTCCGGGCTGTGGTCGTGCCTCGGCGCCACCTGGGTCAACGACCCGGACCGCGACGAGGCCGGCTCCCGCAAGATGTGGCAGCTCCAGGTCGCTGCGCGGCTCGGGCTGCGCGTGCCCCGCACGTGCATGACCAACGACCCCGCGCGAGCCCGCGAGTTCCTGCGCGCCGAGCCGGGCCACGTCATCTTCAAGCCCTTCAGCGGCACGCCCGCGACGTGGCGCGAGACCCGCCCGGTGCGCGAGGCGGACCTCGACCTCCTCGAGAGCGTGCGGTACGCGCCGGTCATCTTCCAGGAGGCCGTCGCGGGGTCGGACGTGCGCGTGACGATCGTCGGCACGCAGGTCTTCGCGGCCGAGCTGCGGACCGAGGAGTCCGGCTACGCCTACGACTTCCGGGTGGACACCCACCACTGCCCGACGACGGTCCACCACCTCCCCGAGGACGTCGCCGCCGCGCTCCTGCGTCTCCTGGACGTGCTCGGGCTCTGGTACGGGGCGGTCGACCTGCGTCGTACCCCCGAGGGCGAGTACGTCTTCCTCGAGATCAACCCGGCCGGGCAGTGGCTGTTCGTCGAGTACGCGACCGGGCAGCCGATCGCCGCGGCGCTCGCGGGCCTCCTCGCGCGGCTCGACCGCGAGGACGGCGTGGGGGCGGTGCGCCGGCGCACGTGGCGGAGCAGCACCGGGTGAGCCGGGTCAGCGCCAGCGGTCGCGCCACCGCTCCCACGGTGGCGCGACCGACCAGTTGACGCGCAGCGTGCGCCACGCGCGGTCGAGCCGGCGCTGCCGCTGGCGACGTCCCCGCAGCGACCGCGCCGACACGCCCACGCGCCACGACCGGACGAGGACGGTGCGCCGCCGCGGCCCGAGGCGGAAGGAGAGGTCCAGGTCGTCGTGCACCTCCGGGTCGTCGCGCACGACGGCGTCGCGCACCGCCGCCCAGGCCGTGCTGCGCAGCGCCATGCACGACCCCCAGAGCGCGGTGTGCCCGAGCGCGAGGTGGCACAGGACGTAGTACGCCCCGAGGTAGGCGATCGCGGCGACCGTGCGCGCGCCGCGCGGCAGGTCGTCGAACGTCCCGGTGCCGGTCATGGCGTCGAGCGAGGGGTCGGCGGCCATGCGGTCCACGACCCGCTGCACCCAACCGGCGTCCGGGCGCGAGTCGGCGTCGAGCCGGGCGATGACGTCGCCGCGCGCCGCGTCGTACCCGGCCGCGGCCGCCGCGGGGATGCCCACGCGCTCCTCGCGCACCACGACCGCGCCCCAGCGGCGCGCGACGAGCGCCGAGTCGTCGCTCGAGGCGTTGTCGACGACCACGACCTCGAGGGGTGGGACCGTCTGCCGGGCCAGCAGGGCGAGGCACTCCTCGAGCGCCTCGGCGTCGTCCCGGACGGGCACGACGACGGAGACCGTGGGGCGGGTCACGGCGTCGCTCCGGGCCGGAGGCTCCCGGGCCGGCGGCTCCCGTGCAGGAGGGTCCCCGCGACGACGGCGCCGAGCAGCCCGGCGGCGAGGTCGGTCACGGTGTCGCCGTAGCCGACGCCGATGCGGTCGTCGAGGTACGTGTACCCGGCCCACTCGCCGATCTCCCACAGGACCGCGAGCACCGCGCCCAGGCCTGAGACGACGACGAGGGTGCCCGCGCGGGCGCGTCCGGGACGCAGGGTGCCCGGGTCGGCGAGCATGCCCGTGCGCAGGAGCGCGACGTACGCGACAGCGGCGATGAGGCCCGTGCAAGCGGCGTGGACGGGGAGGTCGAGCCACGGCACGGCGCGGTACCACTCGAGCTGCGCGGCCCAGGCCGAGGCAAGCAGCGTGGCGCTGTACGCGACGTCCAGGGGTGCGGCGACGCCGAGCGCACGCGGCACCATCGTGCCGCCCA
>JAQSXO010000519.1 GCA_029256625.1 Cellulosimicrobium sp.
CAGGACATGCTGGTCCTCGTCGCGGGCCGCGTGCTCCAGGGCGTCGGGACGGGCCTGTACATCGTCGCGCTCTACGTGCTCGTCGCGCGCGTGTTCCCCACCGACCGGCGCCCGAAGGTCTTCGCCGCGTTCGCCGCGGCCTGGGTGATCCCGTCCATCGTCGGCCCCGCCATCGCCGGGCTGGTCGTGGAGCACGTCGGCTGGCGGTGGGTCTTCCTCGCGGTCCCGGTCCTCGCCGTCCCGGCGCTGATCCTCATGCGGCCCGGCATGCGCGCCGCGCGCGGCTCGGCCCCGGAGGACGCCGCCTCCCCCGTGCCCGACGACGCCGAGTCGCCCCTCGACCGGACCGCGCGCCAGGCGTCGCTCGCCTGGGCCGTCGTGGCCGCCGTGGGGATCGGGGCGCTCAACTACGCGGGCCAGCTCCGCGGTGTCGGGCTCGTGCTCCTGCTCGTCGCCGCGCTCGCGGCCGTCGCGCTCGCCGTCCCCCGCCTCCTTCCCCCGGGCACGACCCGCGCCGCGCGCGGCCTGCCGAGCGTCATCGCGATCCGCGGCCTCGTGGCCGCCGCGTTCACCGGTGCCGAGGTGCTGCTCCCGCTCCTGCTCTCGCACGAGCGCGGCCTCGCGCCTTCGCTCGCGGGCGCCGTGCTGACGTTCGGCGCGGTCGGCTGGTCGACGGGGTCCTGGCTGCGCGGCCGCGCGACCTGGGGGCTCCAGCACGCCGGGTACGTGCGCCTCGGCGGTACCTTCGTCGCGCTCGGCATCGGCGGCGCGGCGCTGCTCGCGTGGACCGCCGTCCCGCCCGTCGTCGGCATGGTCGCGTGGACCCTCGCGGGGCTCGGCATGGGCATGACCCACCCGACGCTGTCGGTGCTGACGCTCGAGCTCTCACCCGTGGCCGAGCAGGGCGCCAACTCGTCCGCGCTCCAGGTGTCCGACGCCGTCGCCGCCGCCACCGCGCTCGCCGTCACCGGCTCGCTCCTGTGGGCCCTGCACCCGACGCTCGGCCTCGCGTCGTACGTCGTCTGCTTCGGCGTCACGGTGCTGCTCGCGGCGGGCGTCGCCCTCCTGGCCCCCCGCACCCGCCCGGTCCTCACGAGGTAGAGCCCCGGTTCTCCCTCGGCCGACCTCGGCTCTACCTCGGCGGGGCGAGGGTGGCCGCGGCGGTGGCGTAGCGGTCGAGGACGATCGCGGTGAGGCGAGCGTCGGGGGCGAGCGGCGCGGTGACGACGTCGCCGCCCGCCTCGAGGACGCGGTCGTAGAAGAACCCGGGCGCGAGCAGGTAGGCCGCGACGACGACGCGCCCGCCCGGGGCGAGGTCGGCACGCGCGGCGGCGACGGCGTCGGGCACGGAGGGCTTGGCCATGGCGCCGTAGCCGACCGTCACCGGGCCCGGCACGCGCTCGCGCAGGCCCGCGGCGAGCTCCTCGACGTCGCGGGCGGCGCCCGGGCGGCTCGACCCGGCGGCGGCGATCACGACGGCGTCCTCGGGGCGCACGTCGACGTCGGCCAGCCGGTCGGCGAGGAGGTCCACGAGGCGGGGGTCAGGACCGAGCGGGGTCGACGCCGCCGCGCGACCGGCGCCGGGTCCGCGGTCCTCGACCGCCGCCGCGACGTCGACGCTCACGTGGAACCCGCCGGAGAGCAGCAGTGGCACGACGACCGCGTCCCCGGGCCGCGCGGCGTCCGGCGCGGAGCCGTCCGGGCCGTCCGTCGCCGCAGGAGGGGCGACGACCGACGTCACGACGTCCGCGACCTCGGGCTGCTGCACGTCGACGAACGCCTCGCGCACGTCGAGGTCGGGTCGCGCGGCGCGGACGTCGTCGAGCAGCGCGCGGATCACGTCGCGGCCGGTGAGGTCGTTCGTGCCGTGCGAGCAGCCGACCAGCACGGGCGCGGCACCCGCCGACGCGTCGCGACCAGCCTCCCCCCGCTGCGCCTCGGACGACGCCCCGGAGGAGTCGGACGACGATCCCGAGGGAAAGGCCAGGATCTCCGCGCTCATGCGAGCTCCAATCGGTATCCGCGCTTGACGACGGTCTTGACGAGGTCGCGCCGGCCGGTCGCCTCGCGCAGGCGGGCGACGGCGACCTCGGCGGCGTGCGGGTCGCGCGAGTCACCGGGCAGGACGTCGAGCACGTCGTCGCGCGTGACGACCTCGCCGCGGCGCGCGGCGAGGAGGCGCAGCACCTCGAGGCTGCTGGGCGAGAGGGGCAGCACCTCGCCGTCGAGCACGGCGACGCGCGAACGGATCTGGAGCACGCCGGCGACGGTCGCGAGCGCGAGGGTCTCGGCCTGCTCGTAGTGCGCGACGAGCGTGCGCACGAGCGCGCCGAGGCGTCCGCGCTCGGGCTGGAGCGGGGTGACGCCGCGGTGCTCGAGCGGCTTCGCGGTGATCGGCCCCACGGCCGCGGCGACCATGGACCCGTCCTGGAACCGCGACACGACGAGGCGGCCCACGCCGTGCTCCTCGGCAGCGCTCAGCCACGCCTCGGCGCCGGGGGCGGAGGTGAACACGACGGCGTCGATCTCCCCGACGGCCGCGGCCTCGACGGACGCGCGCAGCGCCTCGGGGTCGGGCGGCGGCCCCCAGCGGTAGACGACGAGGCTCGCGACCTCGGCGCCCGCCTCGGCGAACACG
>JAQSXO010000520.1 GCA_029256625.1 Cellulosimicrobium sp.
ATCATGCAGCTGCACCCGCACGCGACCGTGCTGGTCGACGACGCCGCGGCCTCGCGCCTGCAGCTCGCGGACTACTACCGCCAGACCTACGCCTCCAAGCCCGACTGGCAAGGCCTGTAGGCAGCCTCCTCCCGGACCCGGGCCCGGCCGCTGACCGACTCCGCGCCGCGACCGCAGCCGCCCGCCGTCGCCGACCCACGCCCCTGGGTCGTGCGACGGCGGGCCTTCGTGTGCGTACAGCCGTCCGGTGGGCGGGGCTCTGCACCGACGGGGCTCGACCGGGCACCCCGGTCCCGACCCGGCTGTCAGCCGCGAGACGTAGACTTCCGACCATGATCGAACCGCACGCGAGCACGCCCCCCGGTGGGCCCGAGGACCCGTTCCGCAGCCCGTCGACCGAGCCGTCCACCGGCACGTCGACCGGTGTCCTCGAGCGCGAGGAGACGCGTGAGCAGGCGCAGCCGGGCGACCACGAGCGCTTCGCGCACTACGTGCGCAAGGAGAAGATCATGGAGTCCGCGCTCTCCGGCAAGCCGGTGATCGCGCTCTGCGGCAAGGTGTGGGTGCCCGGCCGCGATCCGAACAAGTTCCCCGTGTGCCCCACGTGCAAGGAGATCTACGACGGTCTGCGCGACCCGCAGGACGGCGAGGGTGACTCCGGCAAGTGAGCGCGGAGCACCAGACGACGTCCACCGGTCACTCCGTCCCCGACACCCGTAGCAGGATCAGCCCGCCGGCGCCGCAGAGCCCGTCGTCGGCTGCGGCGTCGCACCTCTCGCCGGCCTTCCCGCGTCGTGCCCCGTGGGGTTCGGCGTCGAAGCTGCGCGCCTGGCAGGCGGAGGCCCTCGAGCTGTACCGCACGCGCTCGCCGCGCGACTTCCTCGCCGTCGCG
This sequence comes from Cellulosimicrobium sp., assembly GCA_029256625.1. Taxonomy (GTDB): domain Bacteria; phylum Actinomycetota; class Actinomycetes; order Actinomycetales; family Cellulomonadaceae; genus Cellulosimicrobium. The sequence goes on from JAQSXO010000520.1 coordinate 893, forward strand.
ACGCCGGGGGCAGGAAAGACGACGTTCGCGCTGCGCGTGGCGACCGAGCTGCTGGAGCAGGGGATCGTGCGCCGGGTGACGGTCGTCGCGCCGACCGAGCACCTCAAGCACCAGTGGGCCGACGCCGCCGCGCGCGTCGGTATCCGGATCGACCCGAACTTCCGCAACAGCCAGGGTCGGCACGGCGCCCACTACGACGGCGTCGCGCTGACGTATGCGCAGATCGCCGCGAAGCCCGCGCTGCACGCGGCGCGCACGACCGCGGACCGGACGCTCGTCATCCTCGACGAGGTCCACCACGGCGGCGACGCGCTGTCGTGGGGCGACGCCGTGCGCGAGGCGTTCGAGGACGCGACACGTCGGCTCGCGCTCACGGGCACGCCGTTCCGCTCCGACACCGCCGCGATCCCGTTCGTCGAGTACGACCGTGGACCCGACGGCATCCGCCGCTCGCGCGCGGACTACACGTACGGCTACGGCGACGCTCTGCGCGACCACGTCGTCCGGCCGGTGCTGTTCCTGTCGTACTCGGGAAACATGCGCTGGCGCACCAAGGCCGGTGACGAGGTGAGCGCGCGTCTCGGCGAGGCGCTCACCAAGGACATGACCGGCCAGGCGTGGCGCACCGCCCTCGACCCGAACGGCGAGTGGATCCCGTCGGTCCTCGCGGCCGCCGACAAGCGGCTCACCGAGGTGCGTCGGGCGATCCCCGACGCCGGGGGACTGGTCATCGCGACCGACCAGACCGACGCCCGCGCCTACGCGGGGCACCTCGCCCGCATCACGGGGAAGTCACCGACGGTCGTCCTCTCCGACGACGACGGGGCGAGCAGCCGCATCGAGGAGTTCTCCGACGGCGACGGACGATGGATGGTCGCCGTCCGCATGGTGTCGGAGGGCGTGGACGTCCCACGTCTCGCCGTGGGCGTGTACGCGACCTCGACGGCGACCCCGCTGTTCTTCGCGCAGGCCGTCGGGCGGTTCGTGCGCGCGCGCAAGCGGGGCGAGACCGCGTCGGTGTTCCTGCCGAGCGTGCCGCACCTCCTGGAGCTGGCGAACGGGCTCGAGATCGAGCGGGACCACGCGCTCGACCGGCCGCTCACCGCCGAGGAGCAGGGCGAGGGGTTCAACCCCGAGGACGCGCTCCTCGCGGAGGCGAACCGGGAGGACAAGGCGTCGGGCGAGCTCGTCCAGGGGTCGTTCGAGGCGCTCGAGGCGCAGGCCTCGTTCGACCGCGTGCTGTTCGACGGCGGCGAGTTCGGCACGGGCGCGGACGTCGGGTCGGACGAGGAGCTCGACTTCCTCGGCCTGCCCGGCCTCCTCGACGCCGACCAGGTCACGACGCTGCTGCGTCAGCGCCAGGCCGACCAGCTGAGCGCCCGGTCGAAGAACACGCAGTCCGCGGAGCGCGAGCGGGCCGAGATGGACCATCGTCGGGCGGCGGAGCTCCGCAAGGAGCTCCAGCAGCTCGTGTCCGCCTGGTCGCGCCGCAGCGGGCAGCCGCACGGCTCGGTGCACACCGAGCTGCGTCGCCGCTGCGGCGGCCCCGAGGTCCCGCTCGCGACGGTCGAGCAGCTCGACGCCCGCGTCGCGACCGTCCGCGGCTGGTTCGTCGGCAAGCGCTAGCTCGCGCACTCGGGTCGGTCGTCCGCGGTGGAACCCTGGCCGTGGGAGTCCGTGGCGGTTCGCGGGGCCAGGGTCCCTCGGCGGTCAGGGGAGCGTGTGCACGACCGTCGGG
>JAQSXO010000521.1 GCA_029256625.1 Cellulosimicrobium sp.
GCGAGCGCGTCGAGATCGAGGCGGTCGTCGTCGGTGAACGGCGTGACGAGGGGGACGTAGAGGCCGGAGAGCTCCATGGCCGCAACTCTCGACCGTCAATTCCCCCCGGTCCAGTTCAGGTTCGTACTGCATGCCGTAAGTTCTTCTTATGCTCGACGTCCGCAGGCTCCGGCTGCTTCGCGAGCTGTCGCACCGCGGGACGATCGCCGCCGTGGCCGAGGCGCTCACCTACACGCCCTCGGCCGTGTCGCAGCAGCTCTCCGCGCTCGAGCGCGACGCCGGGGTGCCGCTCCTGGAGCGGTCGGGTCGCCGGGTCCGGCTCACCGCGGCCGCGGAGACGCTCGTCGGGCACACCGAGAAGATCCTCGAGATCCTCCGCGAGGCCGACGCCGACCTCGCGTCGGCCGCCACGACGCTCCGCGGGACGCTGCGCATCGGGGTCTTCCCGACGGCCGTGCCGGCCCTGCTCACTCCCGCCGTCGTGCGTCTGAGCTCCGACCACCCGGGACTGCGCCTGCTGGTGTCCGAGCTCGACCCCGCCACGGTCCCGGACGCGCTGCGCGGGGACGCGGTCGACGTCGCCCTGGTCCAGGAGTACGACCACGTCCCGCTCACAGTCGGCCCCGGCATCGAGGCGGAGCCGTTGATGGAGGAGACGGTCCACCTGGCCGCCCTGGACGCGGGGTCGATCGCCGACCGTCGCGACGCGTCCTGGGTCGCAGGAACGGTCGGGACCCTGTGCCACACCCTGACCGTCCGGGCGTGCGAGGCGGCGGGCTACGCACCGGGTATACGTCACCATGCCGACGACTTCGGCGCCGTCCTCGCCCTGGTCGCGGCCGGGCAGGGCGTCGCCCTCGTGCCGGACCTCGCGGCCGGGGGCGCGCCGGACGGCGTGGTCCTCACGCCCCTGGCGATCCGCCGCAGGACCTCCCTGGCCTACCGCCGCGGGTCCGGGACGCACCCGGAGGTCGCGGCCGCCCGGGAGGCGCTGCGCGCGGCGGCGGTGGCGGCCGGCCTCGCGCACACTGCCGGATAGCCGCGACCGGTCAGCGCGTCGTCACCCCTCGTCGACGGCGCCCGGAGCGGGGACGTCGGCGAACACGTCGCCGGGGTTGCGCAGCAGGCCGAGGTGGGACAGCGGCCAGACCTTGACGAAGGCCGTCCCCACGACGTTGCCCATCGGTACGAACCTGCCCCCGGGCTTGTCCGTGTTGTAGCGGGAGTCTGCCGAGTTCTGACGGTTGTCGCCCATGGCGAAGAGCATGTCCTCGGGCACGGTGGTGTCGAAGGCGAGCTCGCTCGGCTCGGAGCCGGGCTTGATGTAGGTCTCGTCGATCGACACGCCGTTGACGCTCACGCGCCCCTCCGCGTCGCAGCAGACCACGTGGTCGCCCGGGGTGCCGATCACGCGCTTGATGAGGTGCTCGCCGGTGTCCTGCGGCAGCAGGCCGATGAAGGTCAGCGCCGCGCGCACCGCCTCCGACACCGGGCTCTCGGCCTGCGGCACCGGCGGCGGCAGCCACCCGCCCGGGTCCTTGAACACCACGACGTCACCCCGGTGCACGTCGAACGCGCCCGGCACGAGCCGCGACACCATCACCCGGTCGCCCTCGACCAGCGTGTCCTCCATCGACGGGCTCGGGATGAAGAACGCCTGCACCAGGAACGTCTTGAGGAGCAGCGAGAGCACCAGCGCGCTGACCACGATGATCGCCGTCTCGCGCAGCAGCGACGGTCGACGTGGGCGGCGCCCGGTCGGCGCGGCGGCCCCGTCGTCGTCATCGGACGCCGCGCGGGCAGCGGTCTGCGTGTCGAGGGTCGGATCAGGGAGCGGATCGCGCAGCGTGGCGTCGTCGGGCACGGGCCCACCCTGTCACGTCGCCGCTCGGCCGAGGGCCACCCGGGTCCGACGGTGCACAGGGCACCGTCAGCTCTCGGGGTCGTCCTGGAACACGCGCACCTCCTGCCGGCACCGGCAGGCGACGGCGATCTTCGCGGCCCACCGGAGCGCCTCGTCGCGCGTGGGCACCTCCAGCACGGTGTAGCCGCCCTCGAGCCGGGCCGTCTGCGGGTACGTGCCGTCGGTGACGGTGCCGTCCCCGGAGACGAGGACCGGCGGGACGCTCTCGTCGATCCCGCCGCCGAACACCCAGACGCCGGCCTCCTTGGCCTCGCGCACGACCGCGTGCGCCGCGTCCGCCTCGAGGCCGCCGGGACCGAGGTCCATCTCGCCGCTGGGGAACGAGATCAGGTACTTCGCCATCGCACGACTCCTTCGTCTCCGGGGGGTCCCGGTCCATCGTCGCGCCAGGTACCCGCTCCGCGCCCACCCTTGACGCCCCGGATGTCCGTCTCGTAACGTCCGTACTGCACGACGCAAGAAGTTGACAGAAGCCCAGCACAAAGCAGTGCACACGCTGCAACTCTCGTATGCCGCCACGGGTCCGACCGGCGACCATCCCTGCCGGGTCGTTCGTGGCACCCGGATGGCCGGTCTCGACCCCGCGTCGGTCCCGGTCCCGGCGCTGAACCAGCCCTGACCCGACCCACCCGTGACGGCGGGCGCGGCACCAGCACGGTCGCGCCCGCCGTCGGGCACCGCTGCCCGCGGGTGGACGAGCCCGCCC
>JAQSXO010000045.1 GCA_029256625.1 Cellulosimicrobium sp.
CTGACGATGGCGCTCGAGGCCCCGGGCGCGACCGTGTGGGCGGTCGACGTCAACGAGCGAGCGCTCGACCTCGTGCGACGCAACGCGGAGCGGCTGGGCCTGACGAACGTCCGCGCGGTCCTGCCGGACGACGTGCCCGACGACGTCGCGCTCGCCGCGCTGTGGTCCAACCCGCCGATCCGGGTCGGCAAGGACGTCCTCCACGCGATGCTGCTGCACTGGCTCCCGCGCCTCGCGCCCGGCGCGAGCGCGCACCTCGTCGTGCAGCGCAACCTCGGCTCGGACTCGCTCCAGCGCTGGCTCGCCGACGCCCTGCCGCCCCTCCTGCCGGGCGCGGTCGTCGAGCGGGCCGCGAGCGCCAAGGGCTTCCGGGTCCTGGAAGTCGTGGCGCCGGCCTGAGCGGGCCGTCAGACCGACGCGCGGTCGCCCTCGGCCGCGCCCGCGACCGCCTCGTCCCCGGGCTCGTCCGCGGGGGCCACGTCGCCGCCGGCCGCGGGCTCGGCGGGCTCCGGACCGGGGACGGGAGCGTCGTCGAGGGGCTCCGACCTGGCACGCACGGGGAGGAACGAGGCGAGGTCGACCTCGCCCGAGTACACGAGCTCCGCCGGCCCCGCGAGCTCGACGCGGTCGCCCTCGAGCGCCCGCACGCGCACGGTCCCGCCCGGGACGTCGACGAGCCACGTGTCCGGGGCGTCGGGGCCGCCCCAGACGCGGACCGCGAGCGCCGCCGCGCACGCGCCCGTCCCGCACGACGGCGTCTCCCCGACGCCGCGCTCGTGCACGCGCATGCGGACCCGGCCGACGACGGTGCCGTCCTCGGCCGTCGTCTCGCCGAGCGGCACCACGAGCTCGACGTTCGTCCCGTGCGCCGGGTGCGGCTCGACGACGGGCGCCTCGGTGAGGTCGGCACGGTTGAGCAGGTCCTCGCGCGCGATGGCGAGCACGGTGTGGGGGTTGCCGAGGTCGACGCTCAGCGCGGGGCGCGGGACCTCCCAGCCCCGCACGACCACGGTCGCGTCGTAGCCGTCGTGCAGCGCGGGTCGACCGCCGGGGAGGAACCAGCGGCCCATGTCGACCGCGTACCAGCCGTCGGCCTCCTTGCGCACGCGCTTGACGCCGGCGCGCGTCCCGACGGGGACCTCGGTCCCGCCCGCGAAGCTCACGAGCCCGAGCCGCTCGGCGAACGCGGCGAACACCCGCACACCGTTGCCGCACATCTCGGCCACCGAGCCGTCGGCGTTGCGGTAGTCCATGAACCAGATGGCGTGCGGGTCCTCGGCGAGCACCTCGCGCGACTCGGGCACGAGCGCCGTCGGCACGAGGCGGATGACGCCGTCGCCACCGATCCCGCCGCGGCGGTCCGCGAGCGCGCGCACGAGCTCCGGCGTGAGGTCGAGCTCGCCCCTCGTGTCCGCGAGCAGCACGAAGTCGTTGCGGGTCCCGTGTCCCTTGGTGAAGCGGGTGCGCGTCATGAGCCCAGACTACGGCGCACCGGGGCGTCGCTGTCCGCTTCGTCCGGCTCGGGGACGTCGCCCCGGGCGACGGCGTCCGCCTGCTCGTCGGCCCGGGCCACGAGCGCGAGCGCCTCCTCGACACGGGTCGGGGACTGCGCGTCGAGCCAGTGCACGCGCGGGTCGCGGCCGAACCAGCCCATCTGCTTGCGCGCGAGGCGACGGGTGTTGGCGGTGACCGCCTCGCGCGCCGCGACCTCGGTCGTCTCCCCGTGGAGCGCGGCCAGGACCTCGGCGTACCCGACGGCCCGGCGCGCCGTCCGCCCCATGCCCTGCGCCTCGATGCGGCGCACCTCGTCGACGAGGCCTTGCGCCCACATGCGCGCGACGCGTCCGGCCACGCGCGCGTCGAGGACCTCGCGGTCGCAGTCGAGGCCCACCTGGACGGTCGGGCGCACGTAGACCTGCCGCGGGAGGTTCGCCGTGAAGGGCTCGCCCGTGAGCTCCATGACCTCCAGGGCGCGGACGACGCGCCGCGTGTTGGCGGGGCCGATGCTCGCTGCGGCGGCGGGGTCGCGCCGCGCGAGCTCGTCGTGCAGCGCGCGCGTCCCCTCGGCCTCGGCGCGCGCCTCGAGCGCCGCGCGCACCGCGGGGTCGGTACCGGGGAACCGCATGTCGTCGAGGAGCGCGCGCACGTACAGGCCCGACCCGCCCACCACGACGGCGCGCGCCCCGCGGGCGGCGACCTCGTCGAGCACGCGCCGGGCCTCGGCCTGGTAGCGCGCGACCGACGCGTCCTCGACGGGGTCGATCACGTCGAGCAGGTGGTGCCGCACGCCGCGGCGCTCGTCGACGGGGACCTTCGCGGTGCCGACGTCCATGCCGCGGTAGAGCTGGTACGCGTCGGCGTTGACGATCTCCGCCGGCGCCCCGGGGACGGACAGCCGCTCGGCCAGGTCGAGGGCGAGGTCCGACTTGCCCGTCGCGGTCGGGCCCACGACGGCGACGACGACGCCGCGCCCGACGCTCGGCGCCTCCGCCGGCGCGCCGGCCGGGTCCTGCTCGGTTTTCACCCGCGCAACGGTACCGGCCAGGCCGTCCGGGCCTGGGGTCGTGTGGGTGGGGATGCGTAGTGTGTCCGTGGACGGCCCGCCTCCTCGCGGGCCGGCTGCCGACAGGCCACGCGCACCGCCACCTGCCCGGACGGCGTGCGCACGACTCCCCCGCAGACGACAAGGACTCGAGCACATGGGTTTCTTCACCAAGCCGGACGCCGCCCCGACGAGCCAGAACGCGCCGCTGACGCGCGAGCGGGTCGAGGTGTTCCTCAAGGGCCGCGACTGGCGGTACTTCGTCGACTCCGACGGGGACCTCGGCGGCAACTGGGACGGCAAGGTGTTCTTCTTCTTCCTCATGGGCGAGAAGCAGGAGATCCTGCAGGTCCGCGGGAGGTGGAACCGGACGCTGCCCGCCGCAGCGGAGGCGCAGGTCGTGCTCGTCGCCAACGAGTTCAACCGCGACAAGATCTGGCCCAAGGTCTACACGCGCGTCGAGGACGACCAGCTCGCCGTGTACACCGAGGTCGCCACGGACCTCGAGTTCGGCGTCGCGGACGACCAGCTCGGCCAGCTCGTCGAGTGCGGCCTGTTCACCGGGCTGCAGTTCTTCGACGCACTCGACGAGCGCTTCCCCGACGCGGCGGCGCAGTCGGCGGTCACCGACGGCACCGCCGACGTCGACGCGCGGTGAGCCCCGCGCACGAGCGCACCGGCGACGCGACCGACTCGCCCAGCACGGCCGGCGACGCGACCGCGGCGTTCCAGGTCGACCTGCGGGGCGTCGTCGACCTGCTCGCCCGGCACCTGTACTCGAGCCCGCGCGTCTACCTGCGCGAGCTCCTGCAGAACGGGGTCGACGCGATCACGGCGCGGGTCGCCGTGGAGGGTCCGCGGGCCCCGGGCCGCATCCTGCTGCGCCCGCTCGCGGACGGCGGTCTCGAGGTGCACGACTCGGGCGTCGGACTGACCCGCGACGAGGCGCAGGAGCTGCTCGCGACGATCGGGCGCAGCTCCAAGCGCGACGTCGAGCTGGGCACCGGGCGCGAGGAGTTCCTCGGCCAGTTCGGCATCGGGCTGCTCTCGGGGTTCATGGTCGCCGACGAGATCGAGCTCGTCTCGCGCTCCGCACGGCCGGCGCCCGCCGGCGGACCGGCGCGGCCGGTCCGCTGGCGGGGCCGCGCCGACGGGCGGTACGAGCTCGTCGAGCTGTCCCAGAACGACCCGGAGGCTCCCGCGGAGCCCGGCAGCCTCGTGCGGCTGCGCCCGCGCCGGGACACCGAGCACTGGCTCGCTCCCGAGACGGTGGTCGCGCTCGCCCAGGACTTCGGGTCGCTCCTGCCGGTCGAGCTGCTCGTCGAGACGCGTCTCGAGGGCGCGGGAAGCTCGGGCACGGAGGCCCCCGTCGCGCTGCGCAGGCTCAGCGGCGAGGAGCTGCCCTGGCGGGCCGCGCACCCGACGCCCGCGGCGCGCGACGCCGCCCTCGCGGGGTACGCCGAGCGGACCCTCGGGTTCGCGCCGCTCGCGCGCATCGACCTCGACCTGCCGCTCGCGGGGCTGTCCGGCGTGGCGTACGTCCTGCCGGCCGCGGTCGCGCCGACCACCACGGCGCGGCACCGGGTCTACCTCAAGCGCATGCTCCTCGGGAGCGCGGTCGACGACCTGCTGCCCCCGTGGGCGTTCTTCGTCCGGTGCGTGCTCGACGCGTCCGTCCTGCGCCCGACCGCGTCCCGCGAGGGCCTGTACGAGGACGAGGTCCTCCTCGCGACCCGCGACGCCCTCGGCGCCCAGGTGCGGCGCTGGCTCCTCCAGACGCTCGCGGAGGACTCCGTGCTCGCACGCCGCTTCCTCGAGACGCACCACCTCGCGGTGCGCGCGCTCGCGCTCACCGACGACGAGATGCTCGACGTCGCCGCTCGCGTGCTGCCCTTCGAGACGACCGCGGGGACGGGCACCCTCGCCGACCTCGCGGAGGCCCACCCGGAGGGCCGACTGCTCTACACGTCGAGCGTCGAGGAGTTCCGCCGCATCGCGCCCGTCGCGGCCGCCCAGGGCCTGCCCGTCGTCAACGGCGGCTACGTCTACGACGCGGACCTGCTGGAGCGTGTCGCGGCGCGGTTCCCCCGGTGGCGCCTGTCGCCCGTCTCGGCGACCGACGTGGCGCACGTCCTGGCCGAGGTCGAGCCGCTGCGCGAGCTCGAGGTCGCGGACGCGCTCGCGTCCCTCGACACCGCGCTCGCCGACCAGGACTGCGACGTCGTGCTGCGCCGGTACGAGCCGGACGCCCTGCCCGCGATGCTGCTGCACGACCGCGACGGCGACCACGCGCGCGAGGCGGCCCGCGTCGCCGAGACGGACGACCTCTGGGGGGAGATCCTCGCGGGCATCAGCGGCCCGGCCCGGCCACGCCGGCTCGTCCTCAACGACGCCAACGCCACGGTGCGCGACCTGCTCGCGACCCCCGACGCCGACGTCCGCGCCGCGGGCGCCCGGTCCCTGTACGTCACGGCGGTGCTCGCCTCCGGCAAGGCGCTGCAGCCCGCCGAGGCCGCGCTGATGAACGACTCGCTGTCGCTCCTGCTCGCCCGCGCGCTCGCCGCGGGCCCCGGAGCGTCGTCCCGACCCGACCAGAACGCCGACGAGGAGAACCGATGACCCGGTCCGTGGACCAGGTGAACGCCGCGCTGTACGACGTCCGCCGCATGCCCTACGGCCTCGCCCGCTCCACGGCCGCGGCGGCCGAGGTCGAGCGCGTCGAGGCCGAGGGACCCGACGGGGCGCGCGCGTACGCGCTCTTCGTCCTCGTGGAGTCGTACGTCTGGGGCGCCGAGGTCACCAAGGCCTACCTGCCGTTCACCAAGATGCTGCGCTGGTGGGACGAGCACCCCGAGCACTTCGACGCCGAGGACACGCACTCCCTGTTCTGGTCGTTCAAGTGGATGGTCGGGCACCTCATGGAGTTCCCCACCGTCCCGGCCGCACAGATCGAGCGCACGCTCGACGACATGGCGCGCCGGTACGCGCTCGCCGGCAACGGCACGAACGCCGTCGCGCTCGAGCGCTTCGAGTGGGCGCGCGAGCTCGGGGGCGCGGACGTCGAGGAGGCCTACCGTGCGTGGGTCGCGACACCGCGCGACGAGTACTCCCAGTGCGAGGCGTGCGAGCCGGGCGACCGCGCGGCCTACCTCTTCGAGACGGGTCGCCACGACGAGGGCATCCGGCTGCTCGAGCAGGTGCTGCAGGGCTCGCCGTCGTGCGCGACCGAGCCCGGCGACATGCTCTCCCACCTCCAGCTCGCGTACGTCGAGGTCGGCGACGCGGAGGCCGCGGCCCGCACGCACCGGCGGGGGTTGCGCCACCTCGACACCGGCGTGTCCATGACGGGACCCAAGGGCCGGCACGTCGAGTTCCTCGCGCGCACGGGCAACGCGTCGCGCGCGCTGCGCCTCCTTGCCGAGCACCAGGCTTTCCTCACCGAGACCGACTCGCCCGGCGACCGGCTCGGGTTCCTCACGAGCGTGAGCACCGCGACGGGCGCGCTGCGGGCCGAGCACGGGGACGCACCGCTCGCCCTGCGCGACGTGCCGGTGACCACCGTCGCCGAGCTCGACGAGTGGGCGCGCCGCGAGGCGGCGGAGATCGCGCGCACGTTCGACGCGCGCAACGGGACGACCGCAGCGTCGGCCCGGCTGCGTGCCGCGTGGGAACGCGGGGCGCGCACGCTCCCCGTCGACCTGGCGGTGCTGTCCGCGGGGCCGGACGCCGCGTCGAGCACGTCGACGAGCACCGCGGGCGGCGAGGCGGCTGCGGCGTCGACCTCGTCGGACCGCGGGCCGGCGCCGGGCGGCGAGGCCGCGGCGGACGGTGGTCCCGCGGGCGTGGCGGTGGAGCCGTCCGACGCCGACGGGCTCCTCGCGCTGGCCGACGACGTCGCGGGCGAGGACCCCGTGCGCGCCGCGCAGCTCCTGCGTCGCGCGGCGGAGCTCTTGGAGTCCGCCGGTCACCTCGACCGCGCGGGTTTCGCGCTCGCCGAGGCAGCCCAGCGCGCCGCGCTGGAGGGCGACGACGAGGGCGCCGCCCCGGCGTTCGCGCACGCCCTCGCGCTCGTGCGCGCCGGCGGTGTCGCGCCGCGCTTCGTCGGGCCCGTGGTCCGCGCCTACGCCCGTCTCGAGGCGGGGCGCGGGGACGTGCGCGACGCCCTGGCCCAGGTCGAGCGCACGCTCGACGACCTCGTCCTGGCCGCGGACGCCTCGTCGTCCGAGTCCCCTCCGCGGGCCGCCGAGCTCGTCGAGCGGGACGCCGCGGCGGACGAGCGCGAGCGTCGCGACCTCCAGGACACGCGAGCCCGCCTGCTGGCCACCGCGGGAGACCTCGAGGCGGCGGCGACCCTGGCCGAGTCCGTCGCCGAGGACTTCGCGCGCGCGGGCCAGGTCGGGGACGCGGCCCACGCGTTCTGGCTCGCGGGCCGCTCACGGTGCGAGGCCGGGGCCGACGCGGAGGCCGTCGACCTCCTGGAGTCCGCGATGGAGGGCTTCGCGATCGTCCACGACCGCGAGACGCGTGCGATGGTCGCGAACGAGCTCGTCGCGACGCTGCGGCGCCTCGGGCGGGAGCAGGACGCGGCAGCCGTCGGGGCGGGGCTCAGCGGCTGACGGACCCGCTGCGCGATCCCGGGGCGGCCGGGGCGAGGTCGTCGTACCACCGGACCTCGTCGCGACGCTCCTCGTCCTCCTCCGTCCCGACGTGGCGCTGCCCGGCGTCGGGCGCCGCGCCGAACCCGGAGAGCACGGCGTCCGGCACGGCGCTCCGCGGGTCGTGCACGACCACGAGCCGCGCCCCCTGCTGCGCGAGGTCCGCCCCGAGCGCGTGCGCCGCGAGCATGTCGGAGTCGTCGAGCTCGACGACGTCGACACGGCCCGTCCAGCCCGCGCCCGCGAGCGCGAGGAGCCCGACCGAGGCGGCCGTCCCGGCCACCGGGACGTCGGGCCCGGCGGAACGGGCCGCGGCCGCCCACGCGGGGTCGAGCCACGTGTCGACGACGCCCACGGCCGCGAGCGAGGCGCGCGCCGGGCCGCGCCGTCGCGGGGACCCGGGCGCCACGACGACGACGCCCGCGGCCCCGCCCTCGCCCGCGGGCGCGAGCCCGTCCACGAGACGGCGCAGGGCCGCGAGCGCCGCCCTGCGCGTGCCGTCGAGGACCGGCGCCGCCCCCGCGGCGCCGGGGACGAGGAGGGGGGTACCGGGCAGGACGACGGCGCGGACGGTCACCGCCCCACCGTAGCCGTCGCCGCCCTGTCGCCGGGGCGCCACCGCGACGCGAGACCAGGGACGCGTGACCGCGGCCTCCCTCCGCACCCTCGCGTCCGCGAGCACGACGCCCGCGATGCGACGACCGGGCCCGTCCGCGAGTACGGTGGGTGGGTGAGGTTCTTCGGGGCGCAGGACGACGACGACCGGCGGGACGGTGATCCCGGCGGGGCTCCGGACGGCGGCCGGGCGGTGCCGGGCCGTGGCGGGGACGAGCTGCAGTCGCAGGTCGAGGACCTCCTGGCCCGGGAGCTCGGGCAGGTCGCGACCGACGTGCTGCGTCCCCCGACCCCCCTGGCGCTCTCCCGGGTCGTCGAGTGGATCACGGACAGCGGCTACAGCTACTTCGTCGACTCCGACGGCGACGTGGGCGGGCTGTGGCACGGCCGCCTCTTCTACTTCCTGCTCTTCGGCCACGGCGACGAGATCCTCCAGGTCCGGGGCCAGTGGAACCGCGACCTGGCGCTCGAGCGTCTCGAGGAGATCCTCGAGTTCTGCAACGAGTGGAACGCCGACCGGATCTGGCCCAAGACCTACACGCGCGTGCGCGACAACGGGATGATCCAGGTCTTCACCGAGGTGACCGTGGACCTCGAGCACGGCGTGACGGACGACCAGCTCGACCAGCTCCTCCAGTGCGGGCTGAGCACCGGGTCGATGTTCTTCGACGCGCTCGACGAGTTCTACCCCGACCCCGCGAGGCAGGCGCCATGACGCAGGCCCGCACCAACTGGTTCACGCGCCTGTTCGGCAACCGCCGGCCCAAGGCGCCCGACTCGCTCCCGCGCGAGGAGGAGTTGCCGCGCGCGCTGTCGATGGCACGCATCGGCGACCACCTCACGCGGCGCGGGTACCACTTCCGGGTGGACGACGACGGCGACATCACCGGGACGTGGGACGGGCACCGGTTCTGGTTCCTGCTGCTCGGCGACCGCTCGGAGATCCTCCAGGTGCGGGGCCGCTGGTCGACGTCGCTCCCCGTCGAGTCACGGCTCGTCACCCTGCAGGCCGTCAACGACTGGAACCGCGAGCGCATCTGGCCCAAGGTCTACGTGCGCGAGGAGGCCGGCCGGCTCGCGCTCTACGCCGAGGTCTCCGTCGACCTCGAGCACGGGGCGACGGACGACCAGCTCGCGCAGACCGTCTCGTGCGGCCTCGGGACCGCCGTCCAGCTCTTCCACGCCATCGGCGCCCAGCTCCCCCCGGGAACCCTGGACGACTGACGCCGTCGGCCGGCCCGCCTCGTTCCCGGGCGACCGACGCCTCAGGCGCGGAGCGTGGGAAGGCCCAGGACGACGGGGCCGGACGAGGCGCCGCCGCCGTGCCCGTGGTCGTCGTCGCCACCGCCGAGGCGGGCGCGCTCGCGCGTCGCCCACGCGTCGCCCGAACGGGTGCGACGGACGGCGAACGCGCCGCCCGCGAGCGCCGAGTCGGCGATGAGGTGGTGCGGCGCGGAGCGCGTGACCTCGACCGTGACGACGTCGCCGGGCCGCGGGAGGCGGGCGTCGAGGTCGTCCGCGAGGCGCGGGTCGACGGACCCGGGCGTTCCCGCGACGGCGGACGGCGCGCCGTCGGGCACCCCGGACACGACGTCCGCGGGGAGCGCGAGGTGCACGAGGCGGTTGTCGGGGGCGCGGCCGGTCACGCGGTGCGTCGCGCCGTCCTTGCGTCCCGCGCCCTCGCCCACGAGGACGTCGATCGTCCGGCCGACCTGCCGGGCCGACTCCTCGCCGGCGATCCGCTCCTGGAGCGCCTGGAGCCGCTCGAAGCGCTCCTGGACGACCTCCTTCGGGAGCTGGTCGCCCATCGTCGCGGCGGGCGTCCCGGGGCGGGGCGAGTACTGGAACATGAAGGCCGAGGAGAAGCGGGAGGCCTCGACGACGCGCATCGTCTCCGCGAAGTCCTCCTCGGTCTCCCCGGGGAACCCGACGATGATGTCGGTCGTGATCGCGGCGTCCGGCATCACGGCGCGCACGCGGTCGAGGATGCCGAGGAACCGCTCGGAACGGTAGGAGCGGCGCATGGCGCGCAGGATCCGGTCCGAGCCCGACTGGAGCGGCATGTGGAGCTGGGGCATGACGTTCGGCGTCTCGGCCATGGCCGCGATGACGTCGTCGGTGAACGCGGCGGGGTGCGGCGACGTGAAGCGCACGCGCTCGAGGCCGTCGATCGTCCCGCACGCGCGCAGGAGCTTGGCGAACGCGCCGCGGTCGCCGAACTCGACGCCGTAGCTGTTGACGTTCTGGCCCAGCAGGGTGACCTCGATGGCTCCGGCCTCGACGAGCGCCCCGACCTCGGCGAGCACCTCGCCCGGACGCCGGTCGCGCTCCTTGCCGCGCAGGTGCGGCACGATGCAGAACGTGCACGTGTTGTTGCAGCCGACGCTGATCGACACCCAGCCGGCGAAGACGGACTCGCGCTTGGTGGGCAGCGTGGACGGGAAGACCTGGAGCGACTCGGCGATCTCCACCTGGGCCGCCTCGTTGTGCCGCGCACGCTCGAGCAGGACGGGCAGCGCGTCGAGGTTGTGCGTGCCGAAGACGACGTCGACCCACGGCGCCTTCTCGACGATCGTGCCGCGGTCCTTCTGCGCGAGGCAGCCGCCGACGGCGATCTGCATGCCCGGCCGGGCCGCCTTGACCGAGGCGAGCTGGCCGAGGTTCCCGTAGAGGCGCGTCGCGGCGTTCTCCCGCACGGCGCACGTGTTGATCACGACGACGTCGACCCGGTTCGCGGCCTCGTCGTCCGCGCTGGCGCGCGTGTAGCCCGCCTGCTCGAGCATCCCCGCCATGTGCTCGGAGTCGTGGACGTTCATCTGGCAGCCGAGCGTGCGGACGACGTAGGTGCGCGGGTGCGCGTCGTCGGCCGGTGCGGCGGACGAGGCGCTCGGTGCGAGGCCGGCGGCCGTGACGGGGGCGGGGGCGATCGTGGACATCACCGTCCAGGGTACGGCGCCGGGTGCTGTGTTACTGAACTGTTGCCCGACTGTTGCCGGATCAGGTGGCACCGCGCAACAGAAGGGACATAGTGTCCAGGAATGGCCGACGAGACCTCATCGCCGTCCGACGCGCAGAGCAGCGCGCAGGACGCTCCGCCCAGCCCCGCCGAGCAACCCCTCGGGGATCCGCTCGTCGAGCTGCGCGACGTCAACAAGCACTTCGGTGCCCTGCACGTGCTGCGGGACATCAACCTGACCGTCCGGCGCGGCGAGGTGCTCGTCGTCATCGGCCCGTCGGGGTCGGGCAAGTCGACCCTGTGCCGCGCGATCAACCGGCTCGAGACGATCGACTCCGGCGAGATCCTCGTGGACGGCGAGCCGCTGCCGGAGGAGGGCAAGGCGCTCGCCCGGCTGCGCTCCGACGTCGGCATGGTCTTCCAGTCGTTCAACCTCTTCGCCCACAAGACGATCCTCGACAACGTCACGCTCGGGCCGGTCAAGGTGCGGCGGGAGAAGGGCAAGGTCGCGAAGGACCGCGCGCTCGCGCTGCTCGACCGCGTCGGGGTGAAGAACCAGGCCGAGAAGATGCCCGCCCAGCTCTCGGGCGGGCAGCAGCAGCGCGTCGCGATCGCCCGCGCGCTCGCGATGCAGCCCAAGGTGATGCTCTTCGACGAGCCGACGTCGGCGCTCGACCCCGAGATGATCAACGAGGTCCTCGACGTCATGGTCGCGCTCGCCAAGGAGGGCATGACGATGATCGTCGTCACCCACGAGATGGGGTTCGCGCGCAAGGCGGCGAACCGCGTCGTCTTCATGGCCGACGGCCAGATCGTCGAGGAGGCGCATCCCGAGGAGTTCTTCACGGCTCCCAGGAGCGACCGCGCCAAGGACTTCCTCTCGAAGATCCTCACCCACTGAACCACCGGGCGACCACCCCAGGACCGACACCCCACTCCCGGTCGCACGCCGAGGCACACCGTCGGCGGACGGCCACCACTCACGAAGGGTAGGAACGATGCGCACACGACACGCAGGTGCTGCCGTGCTGGCCGCTCTCACCGCGCTCACGCTCGCGGCGTGCGGCGGCGGCGAGGTCGGCGGCGAGGACACCGCGACCGACGGAGCCACCGACTCGGGCGACACCGGCGGCGGCGCCGAGGGCTCGATCAAGATCGGCATCAAGTTCGACCAGCCGGGCCTCGGCTACCAGGACGGCTCCACGTACACGGGCTTCGACGTCGACGTCGCGACGTACGTGGCGGGCGAGCTCGGCTACGGCGAGGACCAGATCGAGTGGGTCGAGGCGCCGTCCGCCCAGCGCGAGACGATGCTCCAGACCGGTCAGGTCGACATGATCTTCGCGACCTACTCCATCACCGACACGCGCAAGGAGACGGTCGCGTTCGCCGGGCCGTACTTCGTGGCCGGGCAGGACCTGCTCGTCGCCGAGCCGCGCAGCGCATCAAGGACGAGTACGCCGCGGGCGTGCAGCTCCTCGAGCGTCCCGGGTACGCGGAGTGCGTCACGGCGCTCACCGCCGGCCAGGTCGACGCCGTCACGACCGACGACATCATCCTCGCGGGCCTCGCCGCCCAGCCCGCCAACAAGGGCAAGGTCAAGGTCGTCGGGGCGCCGTTCTCGACCGAGCGCTACGGCGTCGGGCTCCCGCAGGACAACGACCGCTGCGAGGACGTCAACGCCGCGATCGAGAAGATGATCGAGGACGGCTCCTGGGAGGAGTTCGTCACCAAGAACACCGAGGGCACCGGGTACACGCCGAACGCCAGCGAGAACCCGCCGACGGTCGACCCCTGCGCCTGACCGTCCACGACTCGGGGGAGCGGCGCGCCGGTGCGCCGCTCCCCCAGCCGTCCGGTCGGTGACCCGGCCTGACGCACGACCCTCCGGAGGAAGACCGACCGTGGGTGACTACCTGTCGCAGACCTGGGCGCTCGCCCGGGAGTACGACGTGCTCGGCGCGTTCTGGGTCAACATCCAGCTGACGTTCTGGGCCGCGATCCTCTCGCTCGTGCTCGGCACGGCGCTCGCGCTCATGCGGATCTCCCCCGTGCCGAGCCTGCGCTGGGCGGGGACCGCGTACGTCAACGTGTTCCGCAACACGCCGCTGACGATCATCATGACGTTCATGGTGCTGGGCCTGTGGGGACAGCTCAACGTCACCCTCGCCCCGGACTTCGCGGCGAACTTCTTCCGGCTCGCGGTCGTGGGCCTGGCGATCTACCACGCCGCGTTCGTGTGCGAGTCGATCCGGTCCGGCGTGAACACGGTGCCGATCGGCCAGGCCGAGGCGGCGCGGGCCATCGGACTGTCGTTCCTTCCCGCGGCGCGGCTCATCATCCTTCCCCAGGCGTTCCGCGGCTCGATCGCGCCGCTCGGCAACACGCTCATCGCGCTGCTGAAGAACTCCACCGTCGCGGCCGCGGCGAGCGTCACGACCGAGACCTCGAGCCTCATGAAGACCATGATCGAGTTCAACTCGAACTACATCTACGGGATCTTCCTGACGTTCGCGATCGGCTACGTCATCCTCGTCATCCCCATCGGCCTGCTGCGGTCCGCCGATGAGCACCCAGCAGTCCGTCCTCTTCGACGCCCCCGGCCCCCGCGCGCGCCGCGCGATCCTGCTGGGCAACATCGTCGGTGCGGTCGTGGTCCTCGGGATCGCCGCGCTCGTGCTCCGGGCGCTCGGCGACAAGGGCCAGCTCGCCCCCGAGCTCTGGTCGTCGCTGTTCACGGCCGACGCGTGGCAGTACTACTTCATCCCCGGCCTGCAGAACACGCTCCGGGCCGCCGGGTTCGCCATCGTCGGCGCGCTCGCGTTCGGGCTCCTGTTCGGCACCGGCCGGCTCTCGCACCTGCGCGCCGTGCGCGTCGTGAGCGGGATCGTCGTCGAGTTCTTCCGGGCCGTGCCCGTCCTGCTGATGATGATCTTCTTCTGGCTGCTCCTGGGCTTCAACAACGTCGACGACGCCCCCTTCCTCGCGGTGGTCTTCGCCCTCGTGCTCTACAACGGCTCCGTCATCGCCGAGCTCGTGCGGTCGGGCGTCGGGAACCTCCCCAAGGGGCAGGGTGAGGCCGGCCTCGCGATCGGGCTCACCACGGGGCAGACGCTGCGGTCGATCCAGCTCCCCCAGGCGCTCATCGCGATGCTGCCCGCGCTCGTGTCGCAGCTCGTCGTCGTGCTCAAGGACTCCGCGCTCGGGCAGATCATCACGTACAACGAGCTCCTGCGGGCCGCACAGCTCTACGGCGTGGGCAACGGCAACATCCTCCAGTCGCTCGTGCTCGCCGCGGTGATCTTCATCATCATCAACTGGCTGCTGACCCTCGTGGCGCGGTGGCTCTCCCGCTTCCTCAGCGGCCGCACCGCCGGCGCGACCGCCGCCGGTCCGGGCATCGGCAACCCCACGGTCGTCGCGGGCGGTCCGGCCGAGGACGCCCCCGCCGTCTCCGTCACCCGCTGAGGCCTCAGTCCAGCGGAGGCTCGACCGCCTCGGCGTCGAGCTCCCGCTGGACGATCTCGAACGCCAGCGTCGGGCTGTAGCCCTTGCGGGCGAGCGCCCCGACGGTCCGTCGCACCCGCACGTCGCGGTCGAGGCCGCGCGTGCGAGCGAGCCGGGTGCGCGCGAGATCGAGTGCCGCGTCGGCCTCGGAGTCGTCGTCGACCTGCTCGAGCGCCGCGGCGCCGACCTCGCCGTCGATGCCGCGCCGTCGCAGCTCGGTCGAGATCGCGCGGCGCGACAGGCCCCGCTCGGCGTGCCGGGTGCGGACGATCATCTCGGCGTACTGCGCGTCGTCGACGAGACCGACCTCCTCGAACCGGTCGAGGATCGGCAGGACGACGTGCTCGGGATAGCCCTTGCGCGCGAGGGACTGCGCGAGCTCGGCGCGGCTCTTGGGCGCGGCCGTGAGGATGCGCAGCACCGTCTCCCGCGCGCGCTCGGCGAGGTCGGCGTCGCTGATCTCGCCGCGCTCCACGAGCTCGTGCAGGGTCGGGCGCGGGCGCCGCCCGGCCTTGCGGCCTGGACGACGCCCGTCGTCCTCCTCGGACGGGCTCGACGGCTCGAAGCCGTCCTCCCCGCCACGCTCGTCGATCAGAACGGCGACTTCTTCCCCTTGGCGGCCGCGGCCGGGGCCTTGGCCGCGGCGGGCGCGGCCGCTCCGTCGGCCGCGACCGTCGCGCCCGCAGCCGGGTCGGCCGGGGCGTCGACCTTGGCCCCGACGCCGAGCTTCTCCTTGATCTTCTTCTCGAGCTCGTTCGCGAGGTCCGGGTTGTCGCGCAGGAACGAGCGCGCGTTCTCCTTGCCCTGGCCGAGCTGGTCGCCGCCGTAGGTGAACCACGACCCGGACTTGCGCACGAACCCGTGCTCCACGCCCATGTCGATGAGGCCACCCTCGCGGGAGATCCCGACGCCGTAGAGGATGTCGAACTCGGCCTGCTTGAAGGGCGGGGCCATCTTGTTCTTGACGACCTTGACGCGGGTCCGGTTGCCGACCGCGTCGGTGCCCTCCTTGAGGGTCTCGATGCGACGGATGTCCAGGCGGACCGACGCGTAGAACTTCAGCGCCTTGCCACCGGTCGTCGTCTCGGGCGAGCCGAAGAACACGCCGATCTTCTCGCGGAGCTGGTTGATGAAGATCGCGGTGGTCCCGGACGCGCTGAGCGCACCGGTGATCTTGCGCAGCGCCTGGGACATGAGGCGGGCCTGGAGACCGACGTGGCTGTCGCCCATCTCGCCCTCGATCTCCGCCTTGGGCACGAGGGCCGCCACGGAGTCGATGACGATGATGTCGAGCGCGCCCGAGCGGATCAGCATGTCCGTGATCTCGAGCGCCTGCTCCCCCGTGTCCGGCTGGGAGACGAGCAGGGCGTCGGTGTCGACACCGAGCTTCTTCGCGTACTCCGGGTCGAGGGCGTGCTCGGCGTCGATGAACGCCGCGATGCCGCCGGCGCGCTGCGCGCTCGCCACGGCGTGCAGCGCCACGGTCGTCTTGCCGGAGGACTCCGGACCGTACACCTCGATGACGCGCCCGCGCGGCAGGCCGCCGATGCCGAGCGCGATGTCGAGCGCGATGGAGCCCGTGGGGATGACCTCGACGGGGGCGCGGCCCTCCTCGCCGAGGCGCATCACGGAGCCCTTGCCGAAGCTCCGGTCGATCTGGGCGAGGGCTGCCTCGAGCGCCTTCTCGCGGTCTGCGGGTGCGGGCATGTCAGTCCACCTTCGGTTCGACGTTCATCTGTTCGTTGTGGCCCGACGCTACGGGCAGCCACCGACACGCGGCCCCGGCGACCCTCGAGCTGTGGATCGTCGTGCCGGACCGGCGGCCTGGACCCGCCGGAGCGCGCCCTGTGCACAACTCTAGCCGAACACGTGTTCGATCCAGGAACCCGCCCCGGCGTGTCACGACCGCACCGCTCACGCGTCGTCGGACGACGACCACGACTCCCCCGGGCGCAGGACCACGACGCGCGTCGCGGGCGCCTCACGCTGCGCGGCAGCCTCGAACGCCGCCCCCGCGTGGTCCATCCAGCCACGCGGGAGGTGCCGCCCGCCCGGCGCGTGCAGCGTGCCCCAGTGCACGGGGATCGCCACGCCCACGCCCACCTCCGCGCACACGCGCGCCGCCTGCGCGGGTCCGAGGTGCCCGCCCGACAGCCGAGGGCCCCAGCCCCCGACCGGCACGAGCGCGACGTCCACCGGGCCGCCCGCGAGCGCCGGCAGGTGGACCATGTCCGGGTAGTGCTCCGTGTCCCCGACCGCCCACACGCGCGCCCCGCCCGGACCGTCCGCCCGCACGAGGTGCCCGTTCGCCGCGTTGGGCCGGTGCGGCATCGGCCGGTGCCCGTGCACCGCCGTCACGAGGCGCGCCTCGACCCCGGCGCCCGCCGGCCCGACCACGTGCCACGCGTCGTCGAGCCCGACCCCGCGCAGGCCCTTGGCGCGCAGCCACCGCGCGTTCGCCGGGGCCGTGAGCACGGGCACGTCCCCGAGGAGGCGCAGCGAGCGCAGCTCGGCGTGGTCGTGGTGCAGGTGGGACAGCAGGACGGCGTCGCAACCCTGCCACACCGCGGCGGGCCGTCCCCCGCGCCGCCGGAGCATCCCCGCGTGCCGGTGCAGGAGGGGGTCGGTGACGAGGCGCACGCCCGGCGTCCCCGCGCGTCCGGACCGCACGTCGAGGACGACGCTCGAGTGGCCGAGCCACGTCACACGGACGCTCACGGTTCGCCCACCCGCCGCCGGGCGTCCGGCGCCGGGGCGACGGACCGCACGCCGAGGTCGACGAGCCACGCGACGAGACGCCGGTGCACCGCCTCCGCGCCGACGAGCATCGGCCTGCCGTCCACGTCCTCGAGCTCGTCGTCGGGCAGCCCGAGGTGCGCGGGGTGCAGCAGGACGGCCTCGTTCTGGGCGCCGCCGAGGCCGCCGTGCGACCCGACCAGCCCCTCGAACGCGTGCACCATCCCGACCTCGTCCACGCGCGAGACGAGCACGAGGTCGCCCGCGTCCTCCAGCCCCGCGACGCGCACGAGGTCCGCCGCCGCACGCGACCCGTAGCCCGCGAGCGGGTCGTCGCCCACGACCTCCCCGGTGCCCAGGTCGCGCGAGCCGCCACGCCCGTGCGCCCGCACCTGCCCGCCCGCCCCGCGCTCGACGACGACGCCGACGGCGGGATTCGCGACGAGACCCGGGAGCAGCCCCGGCCACCGCTCGCGGACCTCGTCGCCCGTGAGCCGCCGCGGCTCGCGCGGGAACCAGACCATGCCCAGGTTGCCCGACCCCACGACCGCGACCTCCGGGAGCTCGGGCAGCGCGGCGTCCTCGGCGCCGGGGCGCCGCTCGCTCCGGTCCGGGCCGACCATCATGCGCCCCTGGCCCCGACGAGCACGGCCGTCCTCCCCCGCCGCCCCGGGCCGCAGGGCGTTGAGGGCGGTGTTGGCCGGGCCCCACGACTCGCTGTCCGGCGAGGTGGCCCGACGGCGTCCCTCGGCCCGGACGGTCTCCTCGGCGCGGCGCACCCCGGCGCGCGGGCCGGGCTCGAGCGCCATGAGGCGCCGGACCTCGTCGAGGAAGGACCGGCCCTCGACCTGCTCGAACGTGGAGCCGAGCGACTGCCCGTGGTCGGACAGCACGACGACGTCGTAGCGCCGGGGAGCCACCGCGGCGACCTGCTCCCAGAGCCCGACGACCCGGTCGAGGCCCTCCAGCGCACGCAGCGACTCGGGGCGCAGCGGCCCGGCGTGGTGGGCGATCTCGTCGTAGTCGACGAGGTCGACGCACACGACCGGCGCCCCGCGCACGAGCTGCTCCGCGACGAGCGTCGTGTTGAGGTCGCGCAGCACGACGTTCGTCACCGCGCGCAGCACGGGGTACCAGCCGAGCCGCGACACCCGGGGCTCGACGCCCCGCACGGCCTGCTGCCAGCCCTGGTAGAGCTCCTTGAGGAGCTCGCCGAGCGCGACGACGACCGCACGCACGAGCACGAACGGGCTCGCGAAGAAGTGCACGAACATCTGGCC
>JAQSXO010000522.1 GCA_029256625.1 Cellulosimicrobium sp.
CATCTCGGCGACCGGGCCGCCGTCCTGCCAGATGTCCTCGCAGATCGCGATCCCGACGCGGCGGCCCTCGACCTCGACGACCGTCGTGGTCTCGCCCGGGGCGAAGATGCGGAACTCGTCGAACACGCCGTAGTTGGGCAGGTGGTGCTTGTCGTACGCGGCCTGCACCACGCCGTCGCGCAGCACGACCGCGCGGTTCGTCGGCAGGTCCGCGGGCGAGCCCGAGGCCTCGCGCTCCGCCGCGCCCGCGCCGCGCGGGGCTCCCGAGGTCCCGACGGTGCCGAGCACCACGGTGATCCCGCCGAGACCGTCGGCGGCGAGGCGCGCCGCGATGTCCGCGGCGGCGTCCCACGCCGCGCGGCGGAACGACGCGCGCAGAGCGAGGTCCTCGATCGGGTAGCCGGTGAGGGTCATCTCCGGGAACGCGACGAGCTGCGCGCCCGCCGTCGCCGCCTCCCGGGTGCGCTCGAGGACGAGGGCGGCGTTGCCGTCGAGGTCCCCCACGCACGTGTCGACCTGTGCCAGCGCGACGCGCAGATCAGCCATGCCGCAAGCCTAGACGAGCGGGGCCGCGGGGCCGCTCCAGGGGGCCGTCCCGACGCGCGACGTCCGCCACACGGCCGTGTCACCCGTTCGTCACACGGATCAGGCAGGATGTACCGCATGGACAGGCAGCAGGAGTTCGTGCTCCGCACGGTCGAGGAGCGCGACATCCGCTTCATCCGGCTCTGGTTCACCGACGTGCTCGGCATGCTCAAGTCGGTGGCGATCGCGCCGGCGGAGCTCGAGTCGGCGTTCGCCGAGGGCATCGGGTTCGACGGCAGCTCGATCGAGGGCCTCACGCGCGTGTACGAGGCCGACATGATCGCCAAGCCGGACCCCACCACGTTCCAGGTGCTCCCGTGGCGCGGCGAGCGGCACGGCACCGCCCGCATGTTCTGCGACATCCTTACGCCCGACGGCGAGCCGTCCCTCGCGGACAGCCGCAACGTGCTCAAGCGCGCGCTGGCGAAGGCGAGCGACAAGGGGTTCACGTTCTACACGCACCCCGAGGTCGAGTTCTACCTGTTCAACCAGCCCGCCGACGCCGAGCACGGCCTCGTGCCCGTCGACCAGGGCGGGTACTTCGACCACCTCGCGCGGGGATCGACGCACGACTTCCGCCGCGCCGCGATCACGATGCTCGAGTCCATGGGCATCTCGGTCGAGTTCTCCCACCACGAGGCGGGACCGGGCCAGAACGAGATCGACCTGCGCTACGCGGACGCGCTGACCACGGCCGACAACCTCATGACGTTCCGCACGGTCGTCAAGGAGGTCGCGCTCGAGCAGGGCGTGTTCGCCTCGTTCATGCCCAAGCCGATGGCCGACCAGC
The DNA here is from genome assembly GCA_029256625.1 of Cellulosimicrobium sp. Lineage (GTDB taxonomy): Bacteria > Actinomycetota > Actinomycetes > Actinomycetales > Cellulomonadaceae > Cellulosimicrobium. The sequence goes on from JAQSXO010000522.1 coordinate 1,376, forward strand.
CGGGCTCGGGCATGCACACGCACCTGTCGCTCTTCGAGGGCGACCGCAACGCGTTCCACGAGCCGGGCGCGCAGTTCGAGCTGTCCAAGACGGCGCGCCAGTTCATCGCAGGACTCCTCGTGCACGCCGCCGAGATCACGGCGATCACCAACCAGTACGTGAACTCGTACAAGCGCCTGTGGGGCGGTGCCGAGGCACCGAGCTACGTGTGCTGGGGCCACAACAACCGCTCCGCGCTCGTGCGCGTGCCGATGTACAAGCCGGGCAAGGGCAACTCGAGCCGCGTCGAGTACCGCGCGCTCGACTCGGCCACGAACCCGTACCTCGCGTTCGCCGTCATGCTCGCCGCGGGCCTCAAGGGCATCGAGGAGGGCTACGAGCTCCCCGAGGCCACCGAGGACGACGTCTGGGAGCTCACCGACGCGGAGCGCCGCGCCCTGGGCATCAAGCCGCTCCCGCAGTCGCTCGACGAGGCGATCGCGGTCATGGAGAAGTCGGAGCTCGTGGCGGAGACGCTCGGCGAGCACGTCTTCGACTTCGTGCTGCGCAACAAGCGTCAGGAGTGGGACGGCTACCGCGCGCAGGTCACGCCGTTCGAGCTGAAGCGGTTCCTCCAGGTCCTGTGAGCGGGCCCACGACGACGTCCGGTCGGTCCGGCGGCTCCCGCCGGCCGACGCTCACCGGTCGGCTCGCGCGCGTCGGCTTCGCCGACATCTCGCGCTCGGCGAGCCTGCTCGCGGACCCGGACCTCGCGTTCCTGCTCGACGGCGGTCGTGCTCCGGGCGCGGACGCTCCGGACGGCGGCGTGGACCCGGCTTCCGTCGTCGACGACGAGCTGCTGGCCGCGTTCGGGGCCGCGGCCGACCCCGACCTCGCGCTGCTCCAGGTCGTGCGGCTCGCGGGCGCGCTGCGCCCCGACCTCGAGGCGCGCGGCCCGCTCGTGGACGTCGCGCGGCGCACCCTGCAGCCCGGCCAGGCGCGCGACCGCCTGCTGGCGGTGCTCGGCGCCTCGGTCGCGCTCGGCGACGACGTCGTGCGTCGCCCGGCGCTCCTCGAGGTCGTCGCCGACCCGACCCCGGGGACCGGCGTCGACGTGCGCGACGTCCGGGCCGAGCTGCTGCGCGCCGTCGGCGCCGACCCGGACGGCGCGGTGCCCGTCGCCGACCAGGCCGGACCGGAGCGCGTGGACGCTCTCCGCCGCGCCTACCGCGAGCGGATCCTGCGCATCGCCGCGACCGACCTCAC
>JAQSXO010000523.1 GCA_029256625.1 Cellulosimicrobium sp.
GCCCGGCCCCACCTACACGCCCGGCGCGCTGCAGATGATGGCGCTGTGCTGGCTCATCGGCGCGCTCGCGCTGAGCTACCACCTGCTGTTCGGGGTCGCAGGGCTGCTGAGCTTCGGCCACGCGCTCTACTTCGCCGCGGGCGTCTACGGGCTCGCGATCGTGCTCGACACGACCGAGATCCCGCTCCTGCCCGCCGCGGCGCTCGTGCTCGTCGGCGGGATCGTGCTCGCGCACGTCGTCGGCGCGATCTCGCTGCGCGTCACCGGCATCTCCTTCGCCATGGTCACGCTCGCGTTCGCGCAGGCCGGCAACGTGCTCGTGCGCCGCAACCCCGGTGGGGCGACCGGCGGCGAGGAGGGCCTCGCGCTCGCGACCGGGAACGTCCCCGACGCGTTCGTCGGGGTGCTCAACACGCGCAACCTCTACTGGCTCGCGCTCGCCGTGCTCGTCGGCGTCTACCTCGTCGTGCTGTGGGTCGAGCGCTCGCGCGCCGGTCACGTCGCGGCGGCGACGCGCGAGAACGAGATGCGCGTGCTCGTCATCGGCGGGCGCCCCTACCTCGTCAAGCTCCTCGTGTTCGTCCTCGCGGCGACGCTCGCGACCGTCGTCGGCATGGCCTACCTGCTGCTCCAGTCCGGCGCCGTGCCGCGCGCGACGTCCGCCGACTTCACGCTCACGCTGCTCGTCATGGTCGTGCTCGGCGGCGTCGGGTCCCGGTGGGGCGCGATCGTCGGCGGCGTGCTCTACACGATCCTCGACCAGCGGCTCGGGACGCTCGCGAGCTCCGCGGCCGTGGCCGACCTCCCGGCCGTGCTGCGCGTGCCGCTCAGCGAGCCCTTGTTCCTCCTCGGGACCCTCTTCATCCTCGTCGTGATGTTCCTGCCCGGCGGCATCGCCGGGGCCGCGTCGCGCCTCGCCGCGCGCCGCCGCCCGCGGGAGGATCGGGAGGGAGCCCGCGAGCGCCTCGAGGAGGTGGCATGACGACGACGCAGCACCGGCCCGGCGCGCAGGACGGCCTGCACACCCTCGGGCGCTGGACGCGCGACCGCGCGCTCGCGACGCCGGACCGCGTCGCGGTCGACGACCGGGGCGTGACCCTGCGCTACCGCGACCTGCACGAGCGCGCGAGCACCCTGGCGGCGGCGTTCCGCGAGGCGGGGTACGGCGTCGGGGACCGCGTCGCGACGGTGACGGGCAACAGCGCCGACCAGGTCGTGCTGTTCTTCGCGTGCGCGCAGGCGGGCCTGGTGCTCGCGCCGCTGTCGTGGCGCCTGTCGCCCGGCGAGCTCGCGGCCCAGCTCGAGCAGGCCGACCCCGCGCTCGTGCTCGTCGAGCAGGAGTTCTCGGCGCTGGCCGACGCCGCCCTCGACCGGCTCGTCCTCCCGCCGCGGCGCGCCGAGCTCGGCCGCAGCGGCGTCGAGGCGCGGGTCCCCGCGCCGTCGCGCCGCCCGCGCGTCGACGACGGCGCCGGGGCGGAGAAGGGCGCGACGCCCGCACCCGAGCGCCGGCCCGTGCGCGACGACGACCCGCTCCTGCTGGTCTTCACGTCCGGGACCCAGGGCGCGGCCAAGGGCGCGCTGCTCACGCACGCGAACTGCTTCTGGACCAACCTCTCGCTCTCGCGCACGGTCGAGCTCACGAGCCACGACGTCGTGCTGAGCGTGCTGCCGCAGTTCCACGCGGGCGGCTGGAACATCCAGCCGCTGCTCGCGTGGTGGACCGGTGCGACGGTCGTCCTGGAGCGCACGTTCGAGCCCGAGCGCGTGCTGCAGCTCGTCGCCGAGCGCCGCGTCACGACGATGATGGGCGTCCCGACGAACTACCTGCTGCTCGCCGAGCACCCCGGCTTCGCGGACGCCGACCTGTCCTCGCTGCGGCACGCCGTCGTGGGTGGCGCGCCCATGCCCGAGCCGCTGCTGCGTACGTGGCACCGGCGCGGCGTCGCGCTCTCGCAGGGGTACGGGCTCACGGAGGCGGGGCCCAACGTGCTGTGCCTGCCGGACGACCAGGCGCGCGAGCGCATCGGGTCGGCCGGGACGCCGTACCCGCACGTCGAGGTCGCGGTGGCCGACCCGGTGACCGGCCGGCACCTCGACGGACCCGCGTCCGGCGAGCTGCTGGTCCGCGGCCCCGGGGTGTTCGCCGGGTACTTCCGCGACGACGCCGCGACGGCCGCCGTCCTGCACGACGGCTGGCTGCGCACCGGGGACCTCGTCGAGCGCGACGCCGACGGGTACTACCGCGTGGTGGACCGGATCAAGGACGTCTTCATCGTCGGCGGCGAGAACGTCACGCCGTCCGAGGTGGAGGCCGTGCTCCGGCGCCACCCGGGTGTCGCGGACGTCGCCGTCGTGGGCGTCCCCGACGACCGCTGGGGCGAGGTCGGCGCGGCGTTCGTCGTCCCGCGCCAGGGCTGGCCCACCGACGCCGAGGACCTCGAGGCGTTCTGCCGCCGCGAGCTCGCGCACTTCAAGGTCCCGCGCCGCTTCGACCTCGTCCCGTCCCTGCCCCGCACGTCGCTGCACAAGGTGTCGCGCCGCTCGCTCGCCGAGCGCGTGACCGTCCCGGAGGACTCATGAGCACCCAGCCCCGCACCGCCCGCGGCAACCGCACGCGGGC
>JAQSXO010000524.1 GCA_029256625.1 Cellulosimicrobium sp.
GGACCGGGCCATGGCGCTCGAGATCCTGCTCAACGCCAAGACGCAGCGCGTGGGCGTGTGCAACGCCGCGGAGACGCTCCTGGTCCACGCGGACGCCGCCCCGGACTTCCTGCCCGCTGCCCTCGCCGCGCTCACCGCGGCGGGCGTCGTGGTGCACGGCGACGACCGCACGGCCGGCCTCGCGCCCGAGGGCACCGAGGTGCTCGCCGCCACCGACGAGGACTGGGCGACCGAGTACCTCGCGCCGGAGATCGCGGTGCGCGTCGTCGACGACCTCGACGCGGCGATCGAGCACGTGCGCACGTGGACGTCGGGGCACACCGAGGCGATCGTCACGCGGGACCTCGCGTCCTCGGAGCGGTTCGTCGCCGAGCTCGACTCGGCCGCGATCATGGTCAACGCCTCGACGCGGTTCACCGACGGCGGCCAGTTCGGGCTCGGCGCGGAGATCGGGATCTCGACCCAGAAACTCCACGCGCGCGGCCCCATGGGCCTGGCCGAGCTCACGACGACGAAATGGGTCGTGCACGGCGACGGTCACGTTCGTCCGTGACGAGCGGTTCGTCGGCAAGTACCTGATACCTGCGGGACCATGCCGCCGGACGGTCGTGAGAGACTGGTCGGCGACCGGAGCCCGTCCGGTCCGCCGTCGGGCCGGTCCCGGCAGGCGTACCGATCCACCGCACCACCCCGGACCGCGGCACGACACCGTCCGTCCCGGGGACGACCTTCGAGGAGGACGTCGTGATCTCTGCCGTCGTGCTGGCCGCCGAGGAAGGCGCCGAGGCCGCGTCGCACCTGCCCATCCCGCCGCTCGCCTACGGGCTGCTCGGGTTCGGCGGGCTCGTGGCCCTGCTGCTCGTGACCTACGCGTTCCGCAGCGTCGGCACGCGGCACTGACCGGCAGCGAACGACGGAAGCGCCCGCGACCGATGACGCCCCGATGAGCCCGCGCCGTCCCCGCCTGGGGGTGATGGGTGGCACGTTCGACCCCATCCACCACGGCCACCTCGTCGCGGCGAGCGAGGCCGCGGCGCGGTTCGACCTCGACGAGGTCGTGTTCGTCCCCACGGGCAAGCCGTCGTTCAAGCAGCACCAGAGCGTCAGCCCGGCCGAGCACCGGTACCTCATGACGGTCATCGCGACCGCCTCGAACCCACGGTTCACGGTGAGCCGGGTCGACGTCGACCGGCCAGGACTGACCTTCACGGTCGACACGCTGCGCGACCTGCGGGCCGCGCGTCCGGACGCGGAGCTGTTCTTCATCACGGGTGCGGACGCGATCGAGCAGATCCTGACCTGGAAGGATGCCGACGAGCTGTGGAAGATGGCACACTTCGTGGCTGTCTCCCGCCCGGGCCACCGCCTGAGCGTCGAGGGTCTGCCGCCGGGCGTGGTCACCACGCTCGAGGTCCCGGCCCTCGCCATCTCGTCGACCGACTGCCGTCGGCGTGCGGAGGCGGGCCAGCCGGTGTGGTACCTGGTTCCGGACGGCGTGGTCCAGTACATCGCCAAGCACGGTTTGTATCGAGGTCAGCACGATGAGTGACAACGGCAACATGCAGCCCGTCCGCCCCCTGACGCGGCGCGAGATGCGCGAGCGCGAGCAGGCGGCCGCGGCCGAACGGTCCGCGCAGCCCGGCACGCCTCCGCCCGCCCCGGCGCCCGGCGCCGGCGGGTGGCAGCAGCCCGCCCCGGCGCGCCCGGCCGCCCCACCGACCCCGCCGCCGTCGCGCCGCACCCTGCGCGAGACGACCGGCCCGACGGAGTACCCGTCGCAACCCTCCGTCGTGCGCCCGCCGGCCGCCTCGGGCGGCATGCGCGGCCTCGACGAGACGGGCCGGCTCACGCCGGTGCAGGAGACCGCGGAGCGGGTCGCGATCCGCCCGCCGGCCCCGACCCCCGTCGTGCCGACGCGCACGACCTCTCGCCCGCCTGCGGGCACGCCCCGGCCCGCCGTGCCGGGCGCCACCGGCCCCGTCCGGCCCCCGACGCCGTCCGCCCCCGTGGGTGGGTTCGGCGCCGCACCGGTGGGCCGGGCCGGAGCGCCCGAGGCTCCGCCCGCCCAACCGCAGCGGCTGTCGGCCTTCTCGGCTCCTGCCGCGGCACCTGCCGCGCCCCCCGCCACGCCGGCTCCCGCACCCGCGCCCTCGCCGTGGGGCGCGACCGCCGCGCCCGAGCGCACGCCCGCTGCCGCGCGGCCGGCGGCTCCGCCCGCGGCGGCCCCGCCCGCCGAGACTCCCGGGGCCGCGCTCCCGTGGTCGGCGATCACGTCCGGGTCGGCCCCCGAGCCGGCCAGCGCCGGCCGTGAGCCCTCCTCTCCCTTCGGCGGCGTGCGCGAGACGGCGGCGGCACCCGCCGCTGCGAGCGGCCCGTCCGACGACCTCTTCCCCCGTGTGCGCCCCCGCGCGGACGAGCTCGACGACGAGGTGGACGACGACCTCGACGACGAGCCGCGCGGCCCGTCGTACACGTGGCTGCACTACCTCATCCTCGTCGCCGTCGCGTTCGTCCTCGGCCTGCTCGTGTGGACGCTCGTGTCCCGCGACGACCCCGGGCTCGCCACCGAGGACACGAGCGCGTCGGCGACCGCCGTGTCGACGTGGGACGACCCC
>JAQSXO010000525.1 GCA_029256625.1 Cellulosimicrobium sp.
AACGTGGCGCTGTGGGCCGACGCGGCGCGCGGCACGGGCCTCGCGTTCACCCGGGAGCACCTGGACACGATCGCGTTCTACGTCGTCAACGGCACGCGGTGGATGATCCGTGGCGAGGTCGGCATGCTGTACCTCGGCTACCGGGAGCCGAAGACCGTCGACGGCGTCACGGGGTACGCCGCCGAGTTCCTCGAGCCGCTCGCCAAGATGGAGCGCACGGACCCGCTGTACGCGACCGACTACCAGGAGCTGATCGACAGCATCAGGGGCACGACCCGGACCAACGGTGTCACCGGGAACAAGTACTTCTGGCGGTCGGAGTTCTCGTCCCACCTGCGGGACGGGTACGGGATCTTCACGCGGCTCAACTCGAGCCGCACCGTCGGCAGCGAGTACCGCTCCACCTTCCGCCCGGAGGTCGGCAACGAGATCGTGTGGAACGCGGCAGGCGCCACCGCGATCCAGGTGACCAACCGGGAGTACCTCGACCTCGGTCCGGCGTTCGACTGGTTCCACTACCCCGGCGTCACCGCTCCCTACGTCAAGGAGCAGACGCGGGGGACGGCCGGTCGCACCGGCAACGGAGGCAGCTTCACGGGCGGTGTCTCGGACGGCACCTACGGAGTGAGCGTGCACAGCCTCGACCGTGCCGACACCCAGGGCAGGAAGAGCTACTTCTACCTCGACGACGAGATGGTCGCGCTCGGCGCCGGCATCCGTTCGGGGTCCGACGCGCCGGTCCACACGACGGTGAACCAGGCCGTCGCGAAGGACAACGCCTCGGCCGACGGCCTACCCGTCGAGCCCGGAACCGTCGGCGCCCCGCTGGAAGGCCCCGCGTGGGCCTACAACGACGAGGTCGGTTACGTCTTCCCGGCCGGTCAGCGCGTGCTCGTCTCGAACACGGCGCAGACGGGAAGCTGGGTCGGTCAGGACCCGGTGAGCCGGGACGCCTTCACGCTCTACGTGGACCACGGCGTGCGCCCGAGCGACGCCGGTTACGAGTACGTGGTGCTCCCCGCCGCCTCCCCGCAGGAGGTCGAGGCCTACGCCGCGGCGCCCGCGGTCCAGGTGCTCCGCAACGACGCCGCGGTGCAGGCGGTGCGGCACGCCGGGCTCGGGCGGACGATGGCGACGTTCTACCAGGCGGGGGCCCTCGACCTCGGTGCGGGGCGGACGCTCGAGGTGAACCAGCCCGCGATCGTCCTCGTGGACGAGTCGGGCGAGGTCCCGGTGGCGAGCGTCGCGAACCCCGACCGACCGGGCCTTGTCGTCTCCGTCGCGCTCGGCGGTCCGGACGGCGAGCACCGCGGCACGTTCGCCCTAGGTTCCGGCGCGAGCCTGGGCAAGACCGTCACGGCCCCCCTCTCGTCGGACGCCGGGACGGACTCGGACCTCACCGCGAGCAGCGCGCTGGAGGGCCAGGAAGCGGCGTTTGCGGGCGACGGGAACGACGCCACGGTCTGGCGCTCCGACGGAGACGGGACGGCGTGGCTGACGAGGCGTCTCGCGCCGGGGTCGTTCGTCAGCGGCGCCACGGTGGCGTGGGGCGAGCAGCACGCGTCGCGGTTCCTGCTGCAGACGTCGCTCGACGGCGCGACCTGGACCGACCACCGGTTCGTGCAGGACGGCGCCGGGGGTCGCACCCGGCTCGACCTGACGCCGACCGCGGCCGCCTTCGTCCGCCTCGTGATGCTGGACGGCCCGGGCGACGACGGGTACGCCGTCCGGGAGCTCGACGTCGACTCGAGCGTGAACCTCGCGCTCGGTCGGCCGGTCACCGCGTCCGGCTCGTCGGGCGGGGCCGCCGCGAGCATCACGGACGGCAACATGGACACCCGCTGGAGCGCGAACCTCTCGGACAGCGCCTGGGCGCAGGTCGACCTCGGCTCCGTGCAGCGGATCGGCGCCGTGCGGCTGTGGTGGGAGGCATCCTTCGCCCGCCAGTACCGCATCCAGGTCTCCGACGACGGCACGGCCTGGCGCGACGCCTACGCCACGACGGGCGCGGGCAGCGACGGCGGGACGGACGCCGTCGCGGTCGACGAGCGGGCGCGCTACGTGCGCATGCAGACGGTCCAGCGCAGCACGACCCAGTACGGCGTCTCGCTGTGGGAGCTCGAGGTGTTCGCCGACGCCGCGGTCATCGACGCGCCGACCGTGCCGGCGGGACGGGAGAACCTGGCCCTCGCCCGACCGGTCCAGGCGGACTCGACCTACAACGCGACCGCCGACGCCCGCAACGCCAACGACGGCAACCTCACGACGCGCTGGTCCTCCCAGCGCCAGGACGCGCCGTACACGATCGAGCGTTGGCTCCAGGTCGACCTCGAGGGAACCCGCAGCATCAACCAGGCCGTCGTCACCTGGGAGGCGGCGACGTCGAACGACTTCCGCGTCGAAGGGTCGCTCGACGGCCGGACCTGGGAGCAGCTGGCCCGGGTCCAGAAGACCTCGGCAGAGCTGCGGAACGTCGTGGACCTGCCCGAGTCCGACGTGCGCTACGTCCGGGTGATCGGCCTGCCCGCGACGAAGTACGGGCTCTCGATCTTCGAGCTCGAGGTGTACGGCGGGTACAACCTGCGGTGCGACGCGTCGCCCGTGGCCGCGGA
>JAQSXO010000046.1 GCA_029256625.1 Cellulosimicrobium sp.
CATGCGCGGCGCCGCGCGCACGGTCGCGCTCCTGGACGTCAACCGGGCGAAGGTCGAGGCGGAGGTGCTCGACCTCCAGCACGGCATCCAGTTCATGCCCATGGCGCGCGTCGAGGGCTCGGACGACGTCGCGGTGTGCGCCGGCGCGGACGTGGTCGTCGTGACGGCCGGGGCGAAGCAGAAGCCCGGCCAGACGCGGCTCGACCTCGCCGAGGGCACGATCGGCCTCATGCGCACGATCCTGCCCGGGCTCGTGGAGGTCGCCCCGGACGCGGTCTACGTCATGGTCACCAACCCGGTCGACATCGTCACGTACGCGGCCCTCAAGTTCTCCGGGCTGCCGCCCACGCAGCTCTTCGGCAGCGGGACGGTGCTCGACTCGTCGCGGCTGCGGTTCCTCGTGGCGCAGCACTGCGGGGTCGCGGTGCAGAACGTCCACGCCTACATCGCGGGGGAGCACGGCGACAGCGAGATCCCGCTGTGGAGCTCGGCGACGATCGGCGGCGTGCCGCTCCTCGAGTGGCCGGGCCTCGGGGGCCGCGGCCCGCTCACGGCGGAGGTGCGCGACGAGATCGCGCGCGAGGTGGTGCAGTCGGCGTACCGGATCATCGAGGGCAAGGGCGCGACCAACTACGCCGTCGGGCTCGCGGGCACGCGCATCATCGAGGCCGTGCTCGACGACGAGCACCGCATCCTGCCCGTCTCGACGCTCCTCGACGGCGCGTACGGTCTCACCGACGTGTGCCTCTCGCTGCCGACGCTGGTCGACCGCCGGGGCGCCGCGGAACGCGTCGAGGTCCCGCTGGCCGACGAGGAGCTCGCCGGCCTGCGCTCGTCCGCCGAGTCGCTGCGCGCGGTCGCCCGCCGCTTCGGGCTCTGAGCCCACGGGCCTGCGCACGGCGAGAGCCGGGTGGTCGACGACCACCCGGCTCTCGCCGTGCTCACGCCTGAGGGGGCCGCGGACCGCGTCGGCCGCCCCGGAGCGACCGCTCGGGACGACACCCTGAGCCGACAGGTCCGCTCAGAGGCTGCGCAGCACCGAGACGACGCGTCCCAGGACCTGGGCGTCGTCGCCCGGGATCGGGTCGTACGCGGCGTTGCGCGGCATGAGCCACACGTGCCCGTCCGCGCGGCGCAGGGACTTGACCGTGGCCTCGCCGTCGATCATGGCCGCCACGATCTCGCCGTTCTCGGCCACCGGCTGGCGGCGGACCACGACCCAGTCGCCGTCGCAGATCGCTGCGTCGATCATCGAGTCGCCCTGGACGCGCAGGAGGAAGAGCTCCCCCTCCCCGACGAGCTGGCGAGGGAGCGGGAAGACGTCCTCGACGACCTGCTCGGCGAGGATCGGTCCGCCGGCGGCGATGCGGCCGACGACCGGGACGTACGACGGCGCCGGGTGCGCCTCGTCGTGCACGGGCTCGGGCGCGGCGCCGGTGAGCGGCGTCGCGCGCCGGGCGTCGTCGGGCTGGACGACCTCGATCGCGCGCGGGCGGTTCGGGTCCCGGCGCAGGAACCCCTTGCGCTCGAGGGTCGTGAGCTGGTGCTTCACGGACGACGGGCTCGTGAGCCCGACGGCCTCGCCGATCTCGCGCATGCTCGGCGGGTAGCCGCGCTGCTCGACGCACGCACGGATGGTCTCGAGAACGAGGCGCTGCCTCGGGGTGAGGCCGTCGCCCCCGGCCGACCCGTCCGGCAGCTCGCGCACCTCGGCGAGCCCCCGTGCCCTGTCCGTGCCTCGTCCCGCCATGGTCGCTCCGCCCTCGTCCGTCGCGGCCGCCGGCGCTTCCCGGCCCACGGCCTCCCCTCCCCGGGGCGTGCGCCCCGGGACCTCGGTCGCCCCACCGGGTCCGAGCGGACATGTCCGGCGAACCGACCTGACCCCAGGCTAGGGGAGGTTGCGACACGAATCAAACACCTGTTCGAGCATGTCTCGACTCTGTCGGTCGTTCGTGATAGACCTTCGTACAGATGTTCTACGTACAGGTGTTCGACCGGTCCGGTCGGCACGGAGGGTGACGAGGCTCGCGGGGTCCGATCGACCGGGGAAGGCGATCGGGCCCGCGGGCCGGGACGGAGCGGGCATGGGTGCGGTGGCGATCTCGACGGCGGGGCACTTCGGTCCCGCGGACCGCGGTGCGGCGCACGAGCGTTCGGGCGAGCCGCCCCTGCGGCTGACGCGACGGGGCCGGGCGGTCCTGGTGCTCCTCGCGGTCGCGGTCCTCCTGCTCGCGGCCCGCGTGGGCGTCGCCGTCGCGAGCGGACCGGGTGAGCCGACGGAGGTCCGTGTCCACGTCGTCAGCTCGGGGGAGACGCTGTGGGAGCTCGCGCGGGGCGTCGCGGCGCCGGGGGAGGACCTGCGCGACGTCGTGGGTGCGCTGGTCGAGCTCAACGGTCTCGACTCGTCGGGCCTCGATGCCGGCCAGAAGATCGTCCTCCCGGTGGCGCGGGGATGAGGTCCGCCGCCTGTCCTCGCGTCTGCGCGGTTCGACCGGGCGGCCGCCGACGAGCGGACCTGTGACGCAGGCCACGGTCCGGATCGCGACTGCGCGGGACTCAGGGGTTGCGCAAGAGATTTAGGGCGACCTAAGTTAGTGTCACCTCACACGCCGGCTGGGGGGCTGGGCGGTCGAGGCGAGGAGTGCGCGGTCCACCGCGGCTCCTGTGCACGTCGCCGCGCGTGAGGCGAGTCGCGCGCGAGATGGGGACGGGGGCGTCCCGACGGGGGCGGTCGATCACGACCGCCCCCGTTCTGCTGCCCACGGCCGGCTGCGGCCGATCCCGTTGGTGCGCCGCGGCCCGTCGCATGTTGCACGCGCCCGCCGTGACGGCATACGTTCGTCGCGCCGACCTGTCGGCGAGACCCGCGGAGGAGCCCGCCATGCACTGCCCGTTCTGCCGTCACGCGGACTCTCGCGTCGTCGACTCGCGCACGTCGGACGACGGCGCGTCGATCCGGCGCCGTCGACAGTGCCCTGAGTGCAACCGTCGCTTCACGACGATCGAGACGGCGAGCCTGTCGGTGGTCAAGCGGTCGGGCGTCACGGAGCCGTTCTCCCGGGAGAAGATCGTCAACGGCGTGCGCAAGGCGTGCCAGGGGCGGCCCGTCAACGAGGACGACCTCGCCGTGCTCGCCCAGCGCGTCGAGGAGACGATCCGCGCGAGCGGCAGCGCCGAGCTCGACGCGTACGAGATCGGGCTCGCGATCCTCGGCCCGCTGCGCGAGCTCGACGAGGTCGCCTACCTGCGCTTCGCGAGCGTCTACCAGGCGTTCGACTCGCTCGAGGACTTCGAGAGCGCCATCACCTCTCTGCGCGTCGAGCGCGAGGAGCGCGAGTCCGCCGCGCGCGCCGAGGCCGCACCGCTCGACGCGGCAGCGACCGCGGACTCGCGTGAGGAGCGCGCACCGCACGTCTGAGCCGCACGCGCGGCGGAGCCGGTCACGGCAGGCTGGGGCCGGCGTCGCACGCCTCGACGGACGGACCGGTGCCAGCCCCTCGACGGCCTACAGGTCGCTGGACCGCGACGCCCAGATGTTGATCCCGCTGTCCGCGGGGAGCGCGTCGACGGCGGCGAGCTCCTCCGTGGAGAGGCCCGGGGCGTCGAGCGCGGCGAGGTTCTCGTCGAGCTGCCGGGTCGAGCTCGCGCCGAGCAGGACCGAGGTCACGCGCTCGTCCCGCAGCGCCCAGAGGATCGCCGTCGTGGCGAGGCTGCGCCCGTGGGCGCGGGCGAGCCCGTCGAGCCGACGGACGTGGGCCAGGTTCGCCTCGGAGAGGAACGCCGGGCGCAGCGGTCCGCCGCGCGCGGCGCGCGAGCCCTCCGGGACACCGTGGAGGTAGCGGTCGGTGAGCATGCCCTGCGCGAGCGGGGAGAAGGCCACGACGCCGAGGCCCGCGGCGCCGGCGACGTCGAGCACGGAGGCGCCCGAGGGGTCGTGCGGGTCGGGTACCTCGACCCAGCGGTTGAGCATCGAGTACGACACCTGGGTCACGACGAGGTCCACGCCGACGTCTTCCGCGACGCGGAGCGCCTCCCGGGTGCGCCGGGCGGAGTAGGACGAGATGCCCGCGTAGCGCGCTCGTCCCGAGCGCACCGCGGTGGCGAGCGCGCCGATCGTCTCGGTCAGCGGCGTCGTCGGGTCGAAGCGGTGGGAGTAGAAGACGTCGACGTGGTCCCGCCCGAGGCGGCGCAGCGACGCGTCGAGCGAGGAGAGGAGGTACTTGCGCGAGCCGCCTTCCCCGTAGGGCCCCGGACCCATGCGGTAGCCGGCCTTGGTCGTCACCACGAGCTCGTCGCGGACCGGGCGCAGCTCGCGGGCGAGCAGGCGCCCGAGCGACTCCTCTGCCGCACCGCCCGGCGGGCCGTAGTTGTTCGCGAGGTCGAGGTGCGTCACGCCCCGGTCGACGGCGTGCAGGACGATCTCGCGCTGGGTGGACCAGGGGTCGGCCTCGCCGAAGTTCTGCCACAGGCCCAGCGAGATCGCGGGCAGCCGGATCCCGGTCCGACCGAGCCGGCGGTGCGGCAGCCGGGCGCGGTTCGGGGCGGTCGGCGCCAGGGGCGCGGTTCCGGTGGGCGTGGTGGAGGGGTCGAGCGGCACGTGGTCGACGCTACCCGACGCCCTCGGCCCGGCGGGGCCTCGGTCCGGGACAAATGAGGTGGCGTCCGGTGCTGCGGTGGTGGAGGCTGGCGGGGTGCCCGCTCCGCCGGGCCGACCGCAGTGCAGAACCGAGTTCCCCACCGACGAGGAGAGCGCCATGGCGTCCGACCAGCAGCGATCCGCTGCAGACACCACACCGACCGAGGAGGCCAAGGCGAAGTTCCGGGAGGCGCTCGACCGGAAGAACGCGGCACGCCACCGCACGGCGGACGGCGAGTCCAACACCGGGTCGGTGCACGGCTCGGAGACCGTCGGCCCGGTCCAGCGCACGTTCCGCCGCAAGTCCGGCTGACCTCCGCTCCGTCGTCCGGTCGTCCCGCACGGGGCGGCCGGACGCTGCGCGCCCGGGGTCAGTCCTCCGACCGGGCGAAGCGCCGTCCCGTGAGCTCGCGGGCCTCGACCACGACCCACTCCTCGGTCGGCACGTCGACGGTGGGGACCAGCGGGTCCGCACCGTCCTGGACGGCGTCCACCTCGTGCTCGCTCCGGATCCGGTGGGCGGTCCCCCGGGCGACGACGCTCCACGCCCCGTCGTCGTCGACGTGGTCCCACTCGAGCGCGACGCGCTCGTTGGTCGCGAGCGTCGCGAGCTTGGTCCCCGGAACGGTGCGGAACGCGAGCGTGCGCTCGTGCGCCCGCACCGTGACGGGGTAGATGTCCGGCTCGCCCCGCACGCTCACGGCGAGGCGTGCGACGTGGGTCCCCTCCACGAGGTCCCACGACGCGTCGGCGTCGAGGATCTGCGGCCCGTCGTGCGTGTATCCGGTCATGCCTCATCGTGGCACCGCCGCGCGCAGGGCGCTCAGCGGCGAAGGTCATGCCGCCCGAGGACCTTCGCCGCGTGCGCCGGCAGGGCCGGGGCACGCGGCGAAGGCGCTCGGGCCGGGCGTCAGTCGAGGACGCGCAGGGCGATCGTCTGCTCCATCGCCGCCAGCGCGTCGATGACCGCCGGCTCGACGCGCGAGCCGACGTCGGTGACGACGTAGCCGATCTCGCCGCGCGTCGCGAGGAGCTGGCCCTCGATGTTGGTGCCGTGCTCCGCGAGCGTCGCGTTGACGGCCGCGAGGACGCCCGGCGTGTTGCGGTGCAGGTGCGTGATGCGCGTGATCCCGGTCGTCTGCTCGAGCGCGAGGTTCGGCACGTTGACGCTGAGCGTCGTCGACCCCGTCGTGAGGTAGTCGCGCAGCTTCGCCGAGACGAACTGCCCGATCGCCTCCTGCGCCTCCTCGGTGGACCCGCCGATGTGCGGGGTGAGGATGACGTTCGGCAGGCCGCGCAGCTCGGAGTCGAAGCTGTCGCCCTTGCGCTTGGGCTCGTGCGGGAACACGTCGACGGCGGCGCCGGAGACGCGCCCCTCGACGATCGCCTCGCGCAACGCGCCGTAGTCCACGACGAAACCGCGCGACAGGTTGAGGAAGATGGACCCCGGCCGCATGCGCGCGAACTGCTTGGCCCCGAAGAGGCCCGCGTTGCCCTGGCGGCCGTCCACGTGCAGCGTGACGACGTCGGCCTGCTCGAGCAGCTCGTCGAGCGTGTCCATGCGGCGCGCGTTGCCGAGCGCGAGCTTCTCCGCCGTGTCGTAGAAGACGACGGACATGCCGAGGTTCTCCGCCACGACCGAGAGCTGGGTGCCGATGTTGCCGTAGCCCACGATGCCGAGCGTGCGGCCGCGGACCTCGTGCGCGCCCTCGGCCGACTTGTCCCAACGGCCCTCGTGCAGCGCGCGGTCCCGCTCCGTGAGGCGGCGCGTGAGCGCGATGATCTCGGCGAGCGCGAGCTCGACGACGGAGCGCGTGTTCTGGAACGGCGCGTTGAACACGGCGACGCCCTGCGTCGCGGCGGACCGCAGGTCGATCTGGTTCGTGCCGATGCAGAACGCGCCGAGCGCCACCAGGTCGGGAGCGTTCTCGAGCACGTTCGCGGTGACGTTCGTCTTGGACCGGATGCCGAGCAAGTGGACCCCGTCGAGGGCCTCGATCAGCTCGGACTCGTCGAGGGCGCCGGTGCGGACGGTGACGTCGATGCCCGCCGCCTCGAGGTTCGAGGCAGCGAGAGGGTGCAGGTTTTCAAGGAGGAGGGCGCGTAGCACGCTCCCATGGTGCGCCCGCTCCGCGGCCCGGACCAAACGGGTCTTGACCCTCGGGACGAGGTGAACGTCCTGCCCGAGCGCCGACCCGCCCGTCAGCGGGCTGCGTGCGTCACGTCTCCCGTGCCGTCGACGCGCCGGTGTCGACGACGCCCGCGGGCAGCGCACGCGCGTGCACGACGACCAGGCGCCGGGTCGGGCGCGTCATGGCGACGTAGAGGTCCGACGCGCCGGACGGGCCGGTCGCGACGTCGGCGGGCTCCACGAGCACGACGGCGTCGAACTCCAGGCCCTTGACCTGGACGGGGTCGAGCAGCACCACCGGCGCGTCCGGGCCCGCGTCGTCGAGGTCGAGCGCGGCCCGCAGGGCGGGCAACGAGGGCTCCGCCGCGACGACGGCGACGCGCCCCGACTCCGCGGCGACGAACTCTGTGCGCGCGGCCTCGGCCTCGGCGCGGACCCGGGCCCGCAGGTCGTCCGGCGCGACCTCGACCACGCGCAGGGCGTCCTCGACGTCGCGCGCCGACGTGAGCGGGGAGACGGGGAGCCCCGCGGCGAGGGCGGCGCGGCGCGCGGCGTCGGCGACGGAGGCCGGTGTGCGGTAGTTGACGGTCAGCTCGGCGAGACGCCACGCGTCGCGGAAGACCGGGTCGAGCATGCCCTTCCAGGACCGTGCCCCGGCGAGCGACGACGTCTGCGCGACGTCGCCGACGACGGTGAACGAGCGCGTCGGGCACCGGCGCACGAGCATGCGCCACGCCATGGCCGAGAGCTCCTGCGCCTCGTCGACCACGACGTGGCCGTAGGTCCACGTGCGGTCCTGCGCGGCGCGCTCGGCCGTCGTCAGACGGGGCCCGGTCGCGGCGAACCGCTCCGCGAGGACGTCGGCGCCGACGATGCCGCCACCCGCGCCGGACGACTCGAGGACCTGCCGCGCGTACTCGAGGTCCTGCGCGCGCTGCGCGGCGCGTGCGGCGGCCTCGGCGCGCTCCGCCTGGTCGTCCTCGCCGAGCAGCTCGGCCGCCTCGTCGAGCAGCGGGACGTCGGCAGGCGTCCACGGCGAGCCCTTGGGCCGCTCGAGCAGGCGCCGGTCGTCCGGAGAGAGCTCGGGCGCCGCCTCGGCGAGCCGATGGGGCTTGGTCCAGAGGTCCTCGACCAGGCGCTCCGGGGTGAGGGGCAGCCACGCGAGGTTGAGCGCGACACGCACGTCGCGGTGCGAGCGCAGGTCCTCGAGCGCGAGCGCGCGGTCCTCGCCGACGAGCGGCTCCCCGAGCTGGCGGCCGTACTGGTCGACGAGACGCGAGAGCATCTCGCGGACGAAGGTCACGCGCGCGAGGTTGTGGGGCTTGTGGGTGCGCCGGGCCTTGGCGATCGCGTCGCGCACGTCGCGACGCCGGATCAGCAGGTCGTGCCCGTCGAGGCGGACGGGGACGTCCGCGGCGGGGACCCGCTCGCGCGCCCGCACGGCGCGGCGCACGGCGCGCGCCATGACCGCACGTCCCTTGACGCGCGCGACGCGCGGGTCCTCGGCGGCGTCGGCGACCACGCCGGGCAGCAGGTCGGCGATCGTCGTGCTGACGACCCCCGTCTCGCCGAGCGACGGCAGGACCTGGTCGATGTAGCGCAGGAACGAGTGGCTCGGGCCGACGAGGAGGACGCCGGAGCGCTCGAGCAGCCGGCGGTGCGCGTAGAGCAGGTAGGCGGCGCGGTGGAGCGCGACCGCCGTCTTGCCCGTCCCGGGGCCGCCCTGGACGACGAGCGCGCCCGCAAGCCCGGAGCGGATGATCGCGTCCTGCTCGGCCTGGATCGTCGCGACGATGTCGCCCATGCGTCCGGTGCGGCCCGCCGCCATCGCGGCGAGGAGCGCGCCCTCGCCCGACAGCGTCGTCCCCGTCACCGCCTCCGGTGCGT
Organism: Cellulosimicrobium sp.; assembly: GCA_029256625.1. Classification (GTDB taxonomy): domain Bacteria; phylum Actinomycetota; class Actinomycetes; order Actinomycetales; family Cellulomonadaceae; genus Cellulosimicrobium. The sequence goes on from JAQSXO010000046.1 coordinate 8,655, forward strand.
CCAGGTCCAGGAGCTCGTCCTCGAGACCTGTCACCTCGCGCCCTCGTGTCACCAGGTGCCGGCGCCGGACGACGCCGTCGGGATGGGCCGCCGTCGCGCGGTAGAAGGACTGCGCGGCAGGGGCGCGCCAGTCGGTGAGGAGGCTCGTGTGCTCCTCGTCGGTCAGGCCGATGCGCCCGACGTAGCGTCGCGTGCCGTCGTCCAGGTCGAGGCGGCCGAACGCGAGGCGGTCCTCGACGGCGTCGAGCTGGGCGACGCGGTCCTCGTAGAGGGTCGCGAACGCGTCGCGCTCGCTGCGGTTCTGCGGCGACCCCGAGGGGCCCGAGCGACGCACGGCGTCGAGCCGTGCCCGTGCCGCCGCGCGCAGCTCGTCGAGGCGCGCGTAGAGGGTGTCCACGACCTCCTGCTCGAGCCGGAGCTCGTCGTTGCGTCCCACGCTGTCCCTTCCCTCGACCGGGCGTCGCGCCCGGGCTCCCGCCCGTGACGCGGCCGTCCATTATGGCGTACCTCCGCGGGCCGCCCGACAGGCCCCGGCGCGTCCCGGGCTCGAGACCGGGACCGACGCCCGGCGGACGCTAGGATCGTGGGCCATGGCGACCAGAGGGCAGCGGGCGTCGTGACCGGGACCGACCGCCGGGTCCCCGCGCGACCCTCGGCGCGGGGCGACGACGCCGCCGCGCGCGACCAGGTGCTGTCCGAGCGTGCCGTCCTCGCCCCGACCGACGAGCTGCGCATCCTCCTGGTGGAGGACGACGACGGCGACGCGATCCTCGTCGAGGAGCTGCTGTCCGACGGCAACCTCACGGTCGAGCTGCACCGCGCGACGACGCTCGACGCCGCCCTCGAGATGCTCGTCTCGCAGGGCGTCGACTGCGTCCTGCTGGACCTCGGGCTGCCCGACTCGGTCGGGCTGTCGGCGGTCGAGCGCGTGCGGACCGGCCCCCACCCGCCGGCCCTGGTGGTCCTCACGGGGCACGCGGGCATCGACCTCGGCGTCCAGGCGGTCGCGGCGGGTGCCGACGACTACCTGGTGAAGGGGGAGGTCGACGGCGACCTCCTGGGCAGGTCGGTGCGCTACGCCGTCCAGCGGCGCAGGTCCGTCGAGCAGCAGCGCGCGCTGTACCGCAGCGAGGTGCGGGCGGCCGAGACCGCACGCCTCGAGCGCGCGCTCCTGCCCACCCCGCTCGTCCAGGACGACCGCCTCGACGTCATGGTGGGCTACGTCCCGGGAGGCAACGGCCTGCTCGGCGGCGACTTCTTCGACGCGGTCGAGCGCCCGGACGGGACGGTCCTGTGCGTCATCGGCGACGTCGCCGGCCACGGCCCCGACGAGGCCGCGCTGGGCGCGACGCTGCGCACGGCCTGGCGCACCATCGTGCTCTCCGAGACCGAGCCCGAGGGGATCCTCCCGCTGCTGGAGCGTGTCCTCGTGCCCGAGCGCGCGCGCCCCGAGGTGTTCGTCACGCTCTGCCAGGTCGTGGTCTCGGCGGACCGGCGCCGTGCCGAGGTCTACCTCGCGGGCCACCTCGCCCCGCTCCTGCTCCGCGACACCGCGACCGAGATCACGCCCACCGCTCGCGGCCGCGCGCTCGGCATCCCCGTGCAGGGCGGCTGGACGTCGCAGTCGGTCGACCTCGGGGAGCGCTGGGCGCTCATGCTCTACACGGACGGCCTCGTCGAGGCGACCGTCGCCGGGCCGGGCGGGACCGCCGGTGCGCGCGACCGCCCGGAGCGTATCGGGGTCGAGGGTCTGCGCCGCGCCGTGGACAGCGCCCTCGAGCAGGGCGTCGAGGGCGTCGTGGAGCGGGTCTTCCGGCGCGTGCGCGACCTGCACGGCGGCCCGCTCGCGGACGACGCCGCGCTCCTCGTCATCGGCTGGGGCGGGGACGAGGGCACGCCGGGCGAGCGGACCGCGACCCTCGCGGACTCGGACGAGTGGGCGCGGTGAGCGGGGTGACGGGCCCGGGGCACGCCGGGCGCGGCCGCGCCCCGACCCTGCGCCGCCGGCTCGGGTGGGCCCTCGTCGTCGCGGGCGTGATCCTGCTCGGCGTGCTCGCGACGTCGGCCATCGCCCTCTCGCGCGTGCTGACCCTCCAGACCGAGGTCACCGGGCCGTTCTTCGACGCGGTGACCGAGGCGGACGCCGCGTACGTCGGCCTGCTCGACGCCGAGGTGGCGGTGCGCGCGTACGTCGCGACCGGGGACGACACGGCGCTCGAGGCCTACACCCGCGCGGTCGGGACGGACGCCGAGGGCGTCGTCCCGGACCCCGCCCTCGTGGACCTGCTTGGGCTCGACGAGGAGCAGGCGGCGACGCTCGCGCGGGCCGACGCGTCGGTGCGTGCCTGGGTCACCGGCTACGCCGAGCCCGCGATCGAGACCACCGAGGACGACGGCCCGGGGCGGGTCCGCGCCGTGGACCAGGCGCACGGGGCGGAGCTGTTCGCCGACGCGCGAGCCGACACCGCGCGGTACGTCGACGCGATCCGGGCCGAGCGCGTGGAGCGGCTCGACGCGCTCGACCGCTGGAGCAGGGCCCTCTTCGGGAGCGTCCTCGTCCTCGTCGGCTCGGCGCTCGCGGTCGGGATCATCCTCTGGGTGTGCCTCAAGCGCTGGGTCACCGAACCGATGGCCGAGCTCGCGCACCGCGTGCGGCTCGTGAGCTCCGGTCGCCTCGACGAGCCGGTCGTGACCTCCGGGCCGGCGGAGATCGCGGACCTCGCCCAGGACGTCGAGCACATGCGCGTCGAGCTCGTGAACCAGGTCGCCGAGATCAAGGCGTCGCACGAGGACGCCGCCCGCTCGCACGAGCTGCTGGCCGAGCAGGCGAGCGAGCTCGAGCGGTCCAACCGTGACCTCGAGCAGTTCGCGTACGTCGCGTCCCACGACCTCCAGGAGCCGCTGCGCAAGGTTGCGAGCTTCACGCAGCTGCTCAAGAAGCGGTACGGCGGGCAGCTCGACGACCGCGCGGACCAGTACATCGACTTCGCGGTCGACGGCGCCAAGCGCATGCAGCGCCTCATCCAGGACCTGCTCGGCTTCTCCCGCGTCGGCCGCACGGGCAACGAGCGGGTCGACGTCGATTTCGAGCGCGAGCTCGAGGGCGTGCTCGAGGACCTGTCGGAGAAGGTCGCGGAGACCGGGGCGAGCATCACGCACGACCCGCTGCCCGTCGTCGTCGGCGAACGGGCGCTCCTGCACCAGCTCCTCGCCAACCTCCTCGGCAACGCGCTGAAGTTCCGCGACCCCGACCGGACGCCCGCCGTGCACGTGGGCGTGCTCGCCCGGGACACGCACTGGGAGCTCTCGGTCGAGGACAACGGGATCGGCATCGACCCGCAGTACGCCGAGCGCGTGTTCGTCATCTTCCAGCGCCTGCACGCCAAGGACGTGTACGAGGGCACCGGCATCGGCCTCGCGCTGTGCAAGCGCATCGT
>JAQSXO010000526.1 GCA_029256625.1 Cellulosimicrobium sp.
GGTCGTACGACCCGGCGGACGGCGTCGCGACGGCGAAGGACACCGTCGCCGAGCCTCGGTTCGCGTCGGTGAAGCCGCCGACGAACCCGCTTCCGGTGTACCCGGCGTGCTCGGTGGACACGGCCGCGCCGCCCGAGAGCGTCGCCTGCTCCGCCTCGAACAGCGGCCCGGTCCCGGGCCCGGAGCCGGGAGAGGGTGGCGTCACGTCGAGGTGGTCGAGGTTGACGTTGCCCGAGTCGGCCGAGCCGAACCGGTACGCCACGGAGTGGCTGCCGGCGGAGAGCTCGACGCTCGTCGAGACCGTGCCCCAGGCGCCCCAGCCCGCGGTCGCGGGGAGCGTCACCTGTCGCGCGGAGCCGCCGTCGACGACGAGGCTCAGGGTCTTCGGGGCGGTCGTGCCGTTGGCGTAGCGCAGCGTGAGCGTGTGGCTCCCCGCCGTGCTCGCTGAGACGGCGAACGTGGTCGCGGCGGTTCCCTTGTTGCCGTCGGTGTACCCGCCGACGAAGCCGTTGCCGGTGTACCCGGCGTGCTCGGTCGACACGACCGCCCCGCCGGACAGCGCCGCGGCCTCCGCCTCGTAGCGGGTGGGTGCGGCGCTCGCGGGCGACACGACGGCGCCGAGCAGCGTGGCGACGAGCGCGCCAGCCGTGAGTGCAGCGAGAGCCCGGGCGAGGCGTCGGCGCGGGCGACCGGGCGGTGTTGCGGTGCGGGACGGGCGGGGGTTCGGTGCAGCGTGGTCGTTTCTCAGACGCACTGGTGTCCACTTCCTGTCGGGAGCCGCCCTCGTTGGTGGCTCGGGAGCATCGCAGGCCCGGGGATGCGTCCGCACCGACGGCATCCGGTCGTGGCACAGGAGATTTAACGCTAAACCTGCGACAGGGCTCGAACCTATCACCGTGCGTCCGGCTCTGACCAGGCCCCCTCCGACCGCTGAGAACGGGGTGGGTGCCGAGATTGCTCGAACGGCGGCACCAACCCCCGTCTTCGGGGCCATTCCGTCGGGGGCGGGCGGACGGTGGTCGGGTCGGGCGAGGTCTGGTAGAGCAGGACCGGACCGATGAGTTCTCCGCGCGGTGGTGGTCCATCAGCCCATCAGCGCTCGCGGCGCACGACCAGAAGCACACGATCCCGGAGGAACCCATGGCGACGCTCGTCTCCACCCTGTTCATCTCGCTCGACGGCGTCGCCGAGATCGACCCGGAGTGGCACTTCCCGTACTTCGACGACAACATGGCGGCCGCCGTCGACGAGGACTACCAGGACGTCGACGCGCTGCTCCTCGGGCGGGTCACGTACGACAGCTTCGCCGGGGCGTGGCCCGAGCGGGAGACCGCCGGGGGCGAGGACGCGTCGTTCGCGGCGCGGCTCGGCGACATGCGCAAGATCGTCGCGACGCGCGGCGACCAGGAGCTCGGGTGGCGGCACGTCGAGCGTGTCGACGGCGACCTCGTCGAGGCCGTGCGCGCGCTCAAGGAGGAGCCGGGCCTGGGCAAGGTGCTCGTCGCGGGGTCGATCTCGGTCGTCCGGCAGCTCCTCGCCGCCGGGCTGCTCGACGAGCTGCGGCTGCTCGTCCACCCCGTCGCGGCCCGAACGGGCGAGCGGCTCTTCGACGAGGGCGAGCCGTACTACCCGCTCACGCTCCTGCGGTCCGAGACCTACCCGACCGGGGTCGTGCGCCTGGTCTACGCGCCGGCCGAGCCGCCGGCCGCGGTCACCTACGACGACGTCGCGGACAAGGTGCCGTCCGGCGACGCCTGACGCGCGACCGCCACCACGGCGACGTCGTCCTCGCGGCCGGGGTCGTCGAATGCCGCGACGAGGCGCTCGCACATCGTCGCGGGGTCGAGTCCCGCGTGCTGGCCGGCCACCCGTACCAGGCGGTCGAGCGCGTCGACGAGCGACCCGCCCCGGCGCTCGACGAGCCCGTCGGTCACGAGCACGAGGAGGTCGCCGGGCTCCAGGACCTCGTGGTGGGCGGTGCGCTCGTCGGGGCTCGGCACGCCGAGGAGGCGGGAGCCCGACTTCGCACGGACGACCGTCCCGTCGGCGCGCACGACGAGCGCGGGCAGGTGCCCGGCGTCCGTGAGCTCCAGGGCGCCCGTCGCCGGGTCGAGCACGCACACGCAGACCGTCGCGAACTCCGTGTGGTCGTCGCGCAGCGCTGCGTTGAGGAGGTCCAGCGCGGAGGCCGCGTCGTGGCCCTCGCGGAGGTACGCGCGCAGCGTCATGCGCACCTCCGCCATCACGGTCGCGGCGCGCAGGGAGTGGCCCTGCACGTCGCCGATGACGACGGCCACCCGCCCGTCCGGGAGGTCGAACGCGTCGTAGAAGTCGCCCCCGACGTCGAGCCGCGCGTCCGACGCCTCGTACCGCGCGGCGACCTCGACGCCGCCCTGCACGTGCAGGTCGGCAGGGAGGAGCGCGCGCTGCAGCGCGAGCGCGATGCGGTGCTCCTCGGTGAACGTGCGGAGGTTCGCCAGGGCGACCGTCGCGGCCTCGGCGAAGCGGCCGGCGGCCTCGCGCTCCTCGTCGGACAGCGGCTCGTCGCCGACCTCGATGCCGAGCCCGCCGACGAGCGCGCCCGTGCCGTC